>DAMAFT010000169.1:0-8104 GCA_031995805.1 Massilia sp. | reverse complement strand
TACGTGATGAGCTCGTCGTTCGCGAACCAGACCATCGCCCAGATCGAGCTGTTCAGCAACACGGCCGCCTACCCGGTCGGCGTGTACACGTTGCCGAAGAAGCTGGACGAGAAGGTCGCGCGCCTGCAGCTGAAAAAGCTGAACGCCCAGCTGACCGAACTGACGGACGAGCAGGCCGCCTACATCACGGTCAGCAAGGAAGGTCCGTACAAGCCGGAACATTACCGTTATTAATCTCTGGTAATCTCTTCCGTGACATGGCGTACGGCAACAATGTGTTTGCCGGCGCCCCGGACCACCTTGCGCGGTCCGGTCCCGCTGCCTTGACGCGGCGCCCGCCGGGTGCCGCGCCGGGGCCGGCCGGGCCGGCTCGCCCTCACGAAAGACACCGACAATGCGCTTGCTCCTGACCTGGCTGATCAATGCCATCGCCCTGATGGCCTTGCCCTACCTGATGCACTCCGTGACCATCACCCATTTCGGCAGCGCCCTCGTGGCCGCGCTGGTCCTGGGCCTGGTCAATACCCTGATCCGTCCCGTGCTGGTCGTGCTGACGCTGCCCGTGACCGTGGTATCCCTCGGCCTGTTCATCCTGGTCATCAATGCATTGCTGTTCTGGCTCGTCGCGAATATCGTCGACGGCTTCCACGTGACCGGGTTCTGGTCGGCCTTCCTGGCGGCGATCCTGTACAGCGTGATTTCGTGGGCGCTTTCTACCCTATTGCTCAAGAAAGACGATGGCAACCCCTGACATCAGCATCGAGTTCTTCCCGCCCAAGACGTCCGAGGGCGCGGAAAAACTGCGCATCGCGCGGCAACAGCTGGCCGCACTCCATCCCAGGTATTTTTCCGTGACCTTCGGCGCGGGCGGCAGTACCCAGCAGGGTACGCTGTCCACCGTCCTCGAGATCCAGGCCGAAGGCCACGAGGCGGCGCCGCACCTGTCCTGCGTGGGCGCCACGCGCGCGTCGATCCACGCCATCCTCGACGAATTCAAGGCCAAGGGCATCCGCCGCATCGTCGCCCTGCGTGGCGACTTGCCGAGCGGCTACGGCGGCGCGGGCGAACTGCGCTACGCCAGCGAACTGGTCGAATTCATCCGGGCCGAAACGGGCGACTGGTTCCACATCGAGGTCGCCGCCTATCCGGAAATGCATCCGCAGGCGCGTTCGCCGCAGGACGACCTGCAAGCCTTCGCGCGTAAGGTGCAAGCGGGCGCGAACGCCGCGATCACCCAGTACTTCTACAATCCGGACGCCTATTTCCAGTTCGTCGAGAACGCGCGCAGGATCGGCATCGACGTGCCGATCGTGGCCGGCATCATGCCGATCACCAATTTCACCCAGCTGATGCGCTTTTCCGACATGTGCGGCGCCGAGATCCCGCGCTGGATCCGCCTGAAGCTGGCCAGCTTCGGCGACGATTCCGCCTCGATCAAGGCATTCGGCCTGGACGTGGTGAGCAGCCTGTGCGAACGCCTGATCGCCGGCGGCGCGCCGGGCCTGCACTTCTACAGCATGAACCAGGCCGCGGCCACCACCGCGATCTGGCAGCGCCTGCAGGGCGCCTGATTGGCGGCGGCAGGCCGGTCATCGGCCTGTCGCATCGGTCGCGCATCCTGCACCTCAGGTGATGCTGCTCGCCTCGGTGACGACGACGTCCAGCGGCACGTCGTGCGGCGCGTGCGAAAACTGCGCCTGCTGGCTGCTGTAGGCGATCCCTAGCGTGTACGGGCGCGGCGCCGGCTCCAGCGTGCGGTCGTAGTAGCCGCCGCCGTAGCCCAGGCGGTAGCCGTCCGCAGTGAATCCCAGGCAGGGCACCAGCAGGGCGGGCGGCCGCTCGACGAAGCGCAGTTGCGCCGGCACCTGCACGCCCATCTCGTCCGGGATCGTCGGCTCGCCCGGCGTCCAGGCGGCGAAGGCAAGCGGGGCGTCGCGTTCCATCACTACCGGCAGCGCGAGGCGCACGCCGGCCGCATGCAGCTCGGCATAGGCGGCGCGCAGGTCCGGTTCGCCGGCCAGCGGCCAGTAGACGCCGACCGCCGCGACCTGGCGCAAACGCCACCAGGCGACGACCTGGGCGCCGATGCGCGCATCCCACTGGACCTTGATTGCCGGGTCGAGTACCCCACGTGCTGTCCTGAGCGCCTTGCGCAATGCCGCCTTGGCGGCCTGCTTGTGGTTGGTTCCGCCTGCGTCCGCGTCTGGCAGTGCGTCGGGGCCGCGTGGTATTCTTGGTTCGCCGGTCATGGATGAAATGAAGCCTTTACTGAAAACTGGTTTGATGTTCCCACAGAAAATATTTACCGGCGCGCTCCTGGCCGCCATTACCCTTGCCGCCAGCGCCCAGTCTACCGCGCCGGCGCCTGCAGCCGCCACGCCCGCCGCCGGTGCGCCTGCCGCCGGTATGCCCGGCAACGTCGCCGTGCCCGCCCCGGCGGCGCAGTCGGACGCCCAGCGCGAACAGGACGAACTCTTCGCCCAGCTGCGCGAGGCGGCCCGCGTCAACAACGCGGACAAGGCGGCCGAACTGGCGGCGCGCCTGCCGGACTACGTGATTCCTTCCTACGTCGACTATTATCGGTTGAAACCGCGGCTGCGCGACGCGACCAACCAGGACGTGCTGGATTTCCTGAAACGCTGGGACGGCAGCGCCATCGCCGACCGCATGCGCAACGACTGGCTGCTCGAGCTCGGCCGCAAGCGCGACTGGGCCAGCTTCGACCGCGAATTGCCGCTGTTCGTCAAGAACGACGATTACCAGGTCAAGTGCTATGCCTTGCTGTCGCGCGCCATGAAGGGCCAGAACGTGGCGGCGGCGGCGCGTGTCCTGCTCGACAATCCGCCGCTGTACGGCGAAGCCTGCGCGGCCCTGGTCGCCCAGCTGGCCCAGTCCGGGCAGTTCTCGCGCGCCGACCTGCTGGCCCAGCTGCGCCTGGCCGGCGAGCAGCATGCGACCGGGCCGTCGCGCCGCACCGCCTTGCTGCTGGACGGTTCCGACACCCGCGCCGCCCAGGCCGTCGACCTGCCGGCGGTGGCGCTGGCGCGCGGCATCGGCAACACGCGCGTCGAGCACGAGATCTACCTGGTCGCCTTGGGACGCATGGCGCGCACCAGCGTCAAGCTGGCTGCCGTGGCGCTGAACAAGAATGCCCCGAAATTGTCGGCCGAGGAACGCGCGATCGGCTGGGCCAACGTGGCGCTGGGCGCGTCGATGAAGCTCGATCCCGATGCCTACGGCTACTGGCAGCGCGCGGCCGGCGCGCCGTTGTCGGAATTCCAGGCCGAATGGAAGACCCGCATCGCGCTGCGCCGCGGCGACTGGAAGATGGTGCGCGCGACCATCGAGGCGATGCCGGCCGAGCAGCAGGCGCAGTCCGCCTGGACCTACTGGCTGGGCCGCGCCCTGCTGGCCCAGGGCCGGCGCGAGGATGCGCAGGCGCTGTTCCGCCGCATCGGCGACCAGAACAGTTTCTATGGCCAGCTGGCGATGGAAGAAATGGGCATGCAGGTCACGATCCCGCCCGCCGCCACGCCGCCCACGCCTGCCGAGACGGCCCAGGTGGCGGCCAACCCCGGCTTCCGGCGCGCGCTGAAGTTCTTCGCGATGCGCATGCGCTTCGAAGGCACGCGCGAATGGAACTGGACGCTCAACGGTTTCACGGAGCGCCAGCTGCTGGCCGCCGCCGAATACGCGCGCCAGAACGCCATCCTCGACCGCATGGTGAACACCTCGGAGCGCACGCGCACCGAGTTCGACTACACCCAGCGTTTCCCGGCCCCGCACGACGACATCCTGCATCCGGCCGCCCAGGGCCTGGGCCTGGACCACGCCTGGGTGTACGGCCTGATCCGCCAGGAATCGCGCTTCGTCAGCGACGCCCGTTCCGGCGTCGGCGCCTCCGGCCTGATGCAGGTGATGCCGTCGACCGGCAAGTGGGTGGCCGAGAAGATCGGCCTGACCGACTACGCGCACGACATGCTGCACGACATCCGCACCAACATCACGCTGGGCACGAACTACCTGAGCATGGTGCTGGGCAATGCCGAAGGATCGCAGGTGCTGGCCACGGCCGCCTACAACGCCGGACCCAGCCGCGCGCGCACCTGGCGCGGCCTGCTGGACGCGCCGATGGAAGGCGCGATCTTCGTCGAGACCATTCCCTTCGAGGAAACCCGCACTTATGTGCGCAACGTGATGTCCAACGCCACGAACTACGCGGCGCTGTTCGACAAGCGTCCCCAGTCGCTCAAGGCCCGGCTGGGAACGATCACGCCGCGCGGCAACGGCATCGGCCTGCCCTGAGCGAGGCTCCCATGCGTCCGTCGTCGGTAGTGTTGTTCGGAGGAACAGGATTCATCGGCGGCCACCTCGCGGCCCGGCTGGCCGAGCACGATCTCGCCATCGTGGTGCCGACGCGCCACGAAGCGAATGCGATGCGCCTGATGCCGTTGCCGGGCGTCGACATCGTCGCGGCGCGCCTGGACGACAACGCAGGCGACGATGCTGCGCTGCGCCGCCTGGTTGCCGGCCGCGACGCCGTCATCAACCTGGTCGGCATCCTGCACTCGCGCCGCGGCGACCCCTACGGCCCCGATTTCCGCCGGGTCCACGTCGACCTGCCGCGCCGCATCGTCGACGCCTGCGCGCGCGAAGGCGTGCCGCGCTACCTGCACATGAGCGCGCTGGGCGCCGATCCGCGCGGCCCCTCGATGTACCAGCGCTCCAAGGCCGACGGCGAGGCAGCGGCGCACGGCCGTCCCGAGGTGGCGGCGACGGTGTTCCGCCCCTCGGTCGTGTTCGGCCCCGACGACCATTTCCTGAACATGTTCGCGCGCCTGCAGCGCCACCTGCCCGTGGTGCCGCTGGCCTGCGCCGAGGCGCGCTTCCAGCCGGTGTACGTCGGCGACGTGGCCGAAGCCTTCGTGCGTGCGCTGCTCGACCCGCACGCGGCCGGCAAGACCTACGAGCTGGGCGGGCCGCAGGCCTATACCCTGGCCGAGCTGGTACGGCTGGCCGGCCGCTGGGCCGGGCACGAGCGCCGCATCGTCGCGTTGCCCGCTGCGCTGGCGCGGCTGCAGGCGCGGCTGTTCGAATTGCTGCCCGGCACGCCGCTGATCACGCGCGACAACCTGGACTCGATGCGGGTCGACAATGTCATCAAGCCGGGCGCGCAGGCCTTGACAGCCGCGGCGCTGGGAATCAAAGTCACTGCGCTCGAAGCGGTGGCGCCGCAGATGCTGGCGCCGCACGACCGCCTCGGCGCCCTCGGGGCCCGCGCCGGCCGCTGACCACGTCTTCATCATCCAACGGAACACCATGCAGACCATCGAACTCGATCCGACCCTGTCGCAAACCCTCGACAACGCCCGCGCCGCCGGCCTGACCCTGGTCATCGGCAACAAGAATTATTCGTCGTGGTCGATGCGGCCCTGGGTGGCGGCCGTCGCCGCCGGGATCCCGTTCACCGAGGTGCGCGTGCTGCTCGACCAGCCCGACACCGCCGCCAACATCGCGCGCTATTCCGCCGCCGGGCGCGTGCCCGTGCTGCTGGCCGGCGAGATGACGATCTGGGACAGCCTGGCGATCTGCGAATACCTGGCCGAGCAGTTTCCCGACAAGCACCTGTGGCCGCAGGACGCGGCGGCGCGCGCGCTGGCCCGCGCCGTCGTGTGCGAGATGCACTCCGGCTTTGCCGACTTGCGCAGCGCGATGTCGATGAACATCAAGGCGCGCCTGCCGGGCCGCGGCCGCACGCCGGGCGCCCAGGCCGACATCGGCCGCATCTGCGAGATCTGGGAAGAATGCCTGGCGCGCTTCGGCCACCACCGCTTCCTGTTCGGCGATTTCTGCATCGCCGACGCCTTCTTCGCGCCCGTCGTGATGCGCTTCAAGACCTATGGCGTGACGCTGGCCCCGGCCGTGCAGGCCTATTGCGAGCGCGTGCAGGCGCATCCGGCGGTGGCGCGCTGGGTCGCCGAAGCGCAGGCGGAAACCGAGATCGCCGCCGCCCACGAAGACGAGCTGCCGGACTGATGGCGATGCGCGTCTACGTCGTCGGCGGCGCGGTGCGCGACGCCCTGCTGGGGTTGCCGGTGCAGGACCATGACTGGGTCGTGGTCGGCGCCACGCCGGAGCAGATGGTGGCGCAGGGCTTCCGCCCGGTCGGCAAGGATTTTCCCGTATTCCTGCATCCGGACACGCAGGAGGAATACGCGCTGGCGCGCACCGAGCGCAAGACGGCGCCGGGCTACCACGGCTTCGTGTTCCACACCGCGCCCGACGTGAAGCTCGAAGACGACCTGGTGCGGCGCGACCTCACCATCAATGCGATGGCGCGCGGCGAGGACGGCGCCATCGTCGATCCCTACGGCGGCCAGCGGGACCTGCGCGAGCGCATCTTCCGCCATGTGTCCGGCGCCTTCGCCGAAGACCCCGTGCGTATCCTGCGCCTGGCGCGCTTCGCCGCGCGCCTGGCCGACTTCCGCGTGGCGGACGACACCCTGGCCTTGATGCGCCGCATGGTGGACGAGGGCGAGGTCGATGCGCTGGTGCCGGAACGCGTCTGGCAGGAACTGGCGCGCGGCCTGGTGGAGCGCATGCCGTCGCGCATGGTCGAGGTGCTGCGCGACTGCGGCGCGCTGGCGCGCATCCTGCCCGAGCTGGATGCGACCTGGGATGCCGCGCTGGCCGCGCGCATCGACCGCGCCGCCGGATGCGACGCCCGGGCGGATCGCGCGCTGCCGGTGCGCTTCGCCGTGCTGCTGGCCGGCATGGACCCGCAAGCGATCGCCGCGCTGTGCAAGCGCCTGCGGGTGCCGGCCGACTGCCGCGACCTGGCCGTCATGACGGCGCGCGAGCTGGACGTCATCGGCCGCGCGCCGGCGCTATCCGCGGAAGAGATCGTCGCGCTGCTCGAGCGCAGCGACGGTTTCCGCAAGCCGGAACGCTTCGCCCTGATGCTGCAGGCGGCCGCATGCGCCGCGTCCGACAGGGCCGTCGACCATGGCGCCTACCTGCTGCGCGCCCTGGACGCCGCCCGCGGCGTGAATGCGGGCGCGGTGGCGGCGCGCTGCGGCGACGACAAGGCCGGCATTCCGGCGGCGGTGCACGCGGCGCGCGTGGCGGCGGTCGAGAGTGTTGTATCGATGCAAGCCGCATCGGCATCGTCGTATCCTGCCCCAGCCATGAAAATGGCCGATCCGCTACAATGACGGTATTGGTGCAGTGCACAAAAATCCGAGGCGTATCATGCAGGACAATCCACTCCGGCGCTGGCTGAGGAGCCTGGCGGCCAGGAAAGGCGGCAAGACCGTGCTGGTCAAGGCCCTGGGCAAGCACGACCGCCGCCGCGTGCTGCGCCATTTCCTCGCCCTCGACCGGGATGACCGCCTGCTGCGCTTCGGCAGCATGCTGCCGGACGAGCAGGTCACGGCCTACGTGAACAAGCTCGATTTCGCGCGCGACATCATGCTGGGCGTCTACAACGGCATGTTCCAGCTGGTCGGCGTCGGCCACCTGGCCTTCACCTCGAAGGAAGCGCATCCCGACAGCATCCACTACACCGACAAGGAAAAGGTGGCAGAGTTCGGCGTCTCGGTGTCGAAGTCGGCGCGCGGGCAGGGCGTCGGTACACGCCTGTTCGAGCGGGCCGCCGTCCATTGCCGCAACGTCGACGTCGACACGCTCTACATGCAATGCCTGTCGTCGAACCGGACGATGATGCACATCGCCAAGAAGGCCGGCATGGAAATCCACCGCGAGTACGGCGAGGCCGACGCCCACCTGCACCTGCCGCCCCCCAGCCCGTCCAGCGTGCTGGCCGAGGCGCTGGAAGAGCAGATGGCCAAGATCGACTATACCGTCAAGGCGAACGCGCGCGCCGCGCTGAAATTCTTCCTGCCCAAGCGCTGAACCCCGTGCCGCACGGCGCATGCGTTGTGCTTGGGTCGGCTATTCAAATCGCACATATCAGCTAGTCAGCTATCAGCATTGTATGTTTTCGGTGCTGTGACAGAATTGCGTCCATGCACTTCAGGCCGTCCGCAGGCGACCGGCCCAGGCAAATAACGACAGGAGACATGCAATGCTGACGAGCACCACG
>DAMAFT010000168.1:0-8117 GCA_031995805.1 Massilia sp. | reverse complement strand
ACCAGCCCGCTGGCCGGCGAACCGCTGGCCGACGTGTTCGTGCATCTGCTGGGCGCCGTTCATCTCGCGTTCGATGATCGAGATGACGGAATCCTCCAGCGTCTGCGCCGACGCACCCGGGTAGGTGACGCTGACGACGATCGACGGCGGCGCCACGGTCGGGTATTGCGCGATCGGCAGCTGCTTGATGGCGACGCCGCCAAGCACCATGATGAACAGCGCGATCACCCAGGCAAAAATGGGGCGGTCAATGAAAAAACGTGCCATTTATAAGTCCTGTTCCTCTCAAGTCTTACCGGTTGCCGTTGGCGGGCGTGTTGGCGCCCGCGGTCGGCGAACCCGTGGCCGGCGTGCGGGCACCGCCGGCCGCGGCCGTGGCTTGGGCACCCGCCGCATTCGGCTGGGCGGCGGGGGCGCCGGCGGCGGCAGGGGCGGCAGGGGCGCCGGCCGGCGTCCAGGCGACCGGCTGCACCGGGGTGCCCGGCGGCAGCATCTGCAGCTTCTGGAAGCCGTCGACCATGACCCTCTCGCCTTCCTTCAGGCCGTCGACGACGACCCAGTTCTCGCCGTTCTGCGAGGCGATCTTGACGGTGCGCTGGGCCGGCTTGTTGTCGGCGCCGATCACCATCACGGTGTCGCCCTGGGCGCCGCCGCGGGTGACGGCCTGCTGCGGCACCAGGATGCCCGACGGCAGCTCGGCCTGGGCCAGGCGCACGCGCACGTACTGGCCCGGCAGCAGGGCGTTGTCCGGGTTGGCGATCTCGGCGCGCAGGGTGACCTGGCCGCTGGTTTCGTCGACGGTCACGTCGGAGAACAGCAGCTTGCCCTGGCGCGGCAGCACGGTGCCGTCGTCGAGCACGACGGTGACGGGCAGCGCCGCGTCGATGCCCTTGCCGCCGGCCTTCTTGCGCAGGTTCTGCAGTTCCAGCGCCGACTGGGTGATGTTCAGGTACATCGAATCGGTCTGCTGGATCAGCGCCAGCTGCGTGGCCTCGGTGGCCGAGACGAGCGCGCCCTCGGTGACCAGCGCGCGGCCGATGCGGCCGGTGATCGGGGCGTAGACGTTCGAGTAGTCGAGGTTGATCTGGGCGATCTTCAACTGCGCCTTGGCGGAGTTGACCTCGGCCTCGGCCTGCTTGGCGGCGGCGACGGCGTTGGTGTATTCCTGCTTGCTGACGGCATTCGCCTCGACCAGCGGCTTGTAGCGCTCGACGATCGCCGAGGTGGACGTGAAGCTGGCTTCGGCGGCGCCCACCGCCGCCTTCGCGGCATTGACCTGGGCCTGGTACGGCGCCGGGTCGATCTGGAACAGCGACTGGCCCTGCTTGACCATGCTGCCCTCGGTGAACAGGCGCTTCAGGACGACGCCGTTGACGCGGGCGCGCACCTGGGCGGTGCGGATGGCCTGGGCGCGGGCCGGCAGTTCGGTTTCCAGTGCAACCTGCTGGAACTTGGCGGTGATGACGCCGACTTGCGGCGCCGGCATCTTGGCGCCGGCGGCGGCGCCGGGTCCGGCCTTGGCATCATCCTTGGAGCCGCAGGCCGACAGCATGGCCACGGCGATCAACGTACTCGCAGCGATCCGGGTCATTGACAGGGAAGGGGAGTGGGCAGAGGGCATCAAATGCTTCCTTTTTGTTAGAAAAAGGATAAAACCGTCCTGCAGCACTTCTCTGGCACGGCACACGGTTTTATCACTGACTTTGGAGAAACCCGGCTATACTATCACGAGTGTATGTTTAAATGTTTCCGCCCCTACAAATGGAGAATCCTGGCTGATGGCCCGCAGAACAAAAGAAGAGGCGGCTGCCACCCGTGACAGCATCCTGGACGCAGCAGAAAAATTGTTCGTCGAACAGGGTGTATCGCGTACCACCCTCCAGCATATCGCAACCGAGGCCGGCGTGACGCGTGGCGCCATTTATTGGCATTTCGACGATAAAGGCGCGTTGTTCAACGCGATGATGGAGCGCGCCACGCTGCCCCTGGAAGGCGAGTTGCAGGTGCTGGACCAGTCCGAGTCGGCCGACCCGCTGGACGACTTGCGCAACTACCTGCTGGCGGTCCTGCGCCGCACGGTGGAAGATCCGGGCGCGCGCCGCGTGTTCGAGATCGCGACGCTGAAGATGGAATTCGTCGACGAGATGGACCCGGTGCGCCAGCGCCGCCAGCACAACATCAGCAACTGGATGAGCCGCGCCGAGCGCCGCATCCGCCTGGCGGCCGAGAAGGGTCTTGTCGACAAGGGCATCGACGTGCGCGTGACGGCGCTGTCGATGTGGATCCTGATCGACGGGCTGATCCACAGCTGGATGTTCGACCAGGCGGCGTTCGACCTGATCCGGCAGGGGGAATGCGTGATCGATCCATACCTGAACGGGTTGCGGATCAAGTCAGTCTAAAAATGCGTCATTCCCGCCTAGGCCGGGAGTCATTTCCGGCAATGCCGGAAATGACGTGTACAAACTAACAATTGTCGGCAATTGCCAACAATTGTTTGATCAACGCATCTCTTCGATCATCTTGCGCAGCTTGGCCGAATCCGCGCAGAAGGCGCGGATGCCTTCGGCCAGCTTCTCGGTGCCCATCGCGTCTTCGTTCAGCATGAAGCGGAAGGTCTTCTCGTCCATGGCGATCTGCTGGATGTCGGCGTCCGCGTCGGCCACCAGCTTGCGCTCGACGGCGCCGTCGGCGTCGGCCAGCTTCTGCAGCAGGTCCGGCGAGATGGTCAGGAGGTCGCAGCCGGCCAGTTCCAGGATCTGCGAGGTGTTGCGGAAGCTCGCGCCCATGACTTCGGTCTTGTAGCCGAACTTGCGGTAGTACTGGTAGATGCGCTTGACCGACTGCACGCCCGGGTCGTCCGCACCGGTGTATTCGGTACCGGTGGATTTCTTGTACCAGTCGTAGATGCGGCCGACGAACGGCGAGATCAGCTGCACGCCGGCTTCGGCGCAGGCGATCGCCTGGCACAGCGAGAACAGCAGGGTCAGGTTGCAGCGGATGCCGTCCTGTTCCAGGATCTCGGCGGCGCGGATGCCTTCCCAGGTCGAGGCGATCTTGATCAGGACGCGCTCGCGCGGCACGCCGGCGGCTTCGTACAGCGCGATCAGTTCGCGGCCCTTGGCGACCGTGGCTTCGGTGTCGAAGGACAGGGCGGCATCGATCTCGGTCGAGACGCGGCCCGGCACGAACTTCAGGATCTCGACGCCGAACGCGATCAGGAGGCGGTCGATGACGTCGTCGGTCGAGGCGCCGGCATTGTCGGCGATCGCCTTTTCCAGCAGCGGCCGGTATTCCGGCTTCTGGACGGCCTTCAGGATCAGCGACGGGTTGGTGGTCGCATCCTGCGGCGCGTAGGCCTTGATCGACTGGAAGTCGCCGGTGTCGGCCACCACGGTGGTGAATTGCTTGAGTTGTTCGAGTTGGTTCATGGCGCTGGGAAGGAGATGGGTGGAAATCAGGGCGATATTGTACCTGCTTCGCGCCGCGCCATGCCGGCCTCAGTCGAAGAAGCGCATGCCCGCATACGGCGCCGCGCGGCACGCCGCCAGCCGGCTGGCCAGGTCCCCCACGTGGAGCTCGAGCCGGTGCCGGTCCGGATCGAGGAAGTAGAAGGAATCGCCTTCGCTGCGGTTGCGGCGCCATTCTTCGGCGCCGGCCGCCAGCAGCCGCCCGCGCAGCGCCGCGAAGTCGCGCGCGGCGACGGAAAAGGCGTAGTGGGTGTAGTCCGCATTGGCGGCGGCGACGGCGCGCGCCGGATCGAGCGACAGGCACAGCCACAATGCGCCCAGCTCCAGGTAGGCCCCGCCGTTCCAGGCGGCGGCCAGCCGCAAGCCCAGCAGGTCGCGGTAGAAGGCGACGCCGCGCTCGACGTCGGCGACGGCCAGCGTCAAGTGATTCAGTCCCGTAGGGTGGACGGGTCCCCCGTCCACGCGTTCCACTCCCCGTTGCGTCGACGCAGGCACGTCGAGTCCCCGTTGCGTCGACGCAGGCACGTCGAGTCCCCGTTGCGTCGACGCAGGCACGTCGAATCCCCCTTGCGTCGACGCGGGCAAGTGTTCGCTCGGCATGTGACGATCAGCAGTCGGTCGCGTCCAGGAACGCCGCCACCATCGCCTCCAGCCCCGCCCTGTCCTCGTCCGAGAAGCGGTCCGGGGTCGGGCTGTCGATGTCGAACACGCCGACCAGGCGGTCGCCCTTGAGCAGCGGGATCACGATTTCCGAGGCCGAGGCCGAGTCGCAGGCGATGTGGCCCGGGAAGGCATGCACGTCCGGCACGACGATGGTCTTGCGCTCGACGGCGGTGGCGCCGCACACGCCGCGCCCGAACGGGATGCGCGCGCAGGCCGGCTTGCCCTGGAACGGGCCGACCAGCAGGTCCTGGCCGTCGCCTTTCCTGGCGGGCACGGCCAGGTAGACGCCGGCCCAGTTCAGGTCGGCGATGGTGTCGTAGACCAGGGCCGAGAATTGCGCGGCGTTCGCGGTCAGGTCGCGCTCGCCCTCGAGGACGCTGGCGACCTGGCGTACCAGCAGGTCGTAGTCGGGGCGGGTGCTGCGTTCGGGATTGATGTGCATGGCGGACGAAGAAAAGCGGTCGTTGTCGAAACGGCCTATTTTACGGCAGCCAGGCGAGCCGTGCGCGGCGGTCGCTGCCGGATGCCTGGAATGGGATTGCCACCATGTCATCCCAGCCACGGAGGAAACCATGTTGAAAGGCAGTTGCCTGTGCGGCGGCGTAGCCTACCGGGTCGATGGCCCGGTCCAGGATGCCAGTCATTGTTATTGCTCCATGTGCCGCAAGCAGCATGGCGCCGCGGCGGGATCGTACGCGAACGTTGCCAGCGCGGACTTCGCGATCGAGCGGGGCGCGCAACTGGTGACGGAATACGCGTCGTCGGAATACGGGCGGCGCGGCTTCTGCGGCGTGTGCGGATCGACACTGTACTGGCGCAGCCAGCGCCAGCCGGAGGACATTGCCGTCACGCTGGGCACGCTCGACCCCGATTACGACGGATCCGTGCAGCGCGAAATCCATACGGACACGCGGCCGGCCTGGCTGCCCGCGGCCTGAGCGGGGCCGGTGCCGAGCCGTGCGCAGGCCCGCCCGCCCCGCGGTCTACAATGGCCTGCCCATCCCGACGCGAGGATCACGATGAGCATCGCACCGTTCCGCATCGCCATTCCCGACTCCGCCCTGGTCGACCTCGACGAGCGCCTGCTGCGCCTGCGCATCCCGGACGGCATCGTCGACCAGGGCTGGCGCGAAGGCATCGAGCCCGGCTTCCTGCGCGACCTGCTCGATTACTGGTCGTCCGAATTCGACTGGCGCACCCACGAAGCGCGCCTGAACGCATTGCCGCACTACGTCGCCCATGTCGATGGCCTGCCCATCCATTTCGTGCACCGCCGGGGCACCGGGCCCGACCCGCTGCCGCTGGTGCTGACGCACGGCTGGCCCGGCTCCTTCATCGAGATGGAGCGCATCGTGCCGCTGCTGGCCGACCCGGGCGCGCACGGCGCCGATCCGGCCGACAGTTTCCACGTGGTCGTGCCTTCGCTGCCGGGCTACGGCTTTTCGCCGGCGCCGCCAGTCGCAGGCGTCGGCACGTATGCGGTGGCCCACCTGTGGGCCGGCCTGATGGCGCAGCTGGGCTACGAACGCTTCGGCGTCCAGGGCGGCGACCTCGGCGCCGGCGTCAGCGCCTGGCTCGGCCAGCGCTATCCCGAACGGGTGGCCGGCATGCACCTGAATTTCATCCCCGGCTCCTACCGGCCGCCCGAAGGTGCGCCGCCCACGCCCGAGGAACAGGCTTACCTCGATCGTCGGAAGGAGTGGGCCGACAAGGAGGGCGCCTACGCCCACATGCACGGTACCAGACCCTATACGGCCGCCATCGGCCTGAACGATTCGCCGGCCGGCCTCGCCGCCTGGATCGGCGAGAAGTTCCACGCCTGGGCCGAAGATTTCGACGCGACCGTCGGCCTCGACACGCTGCTGGCCAACGTCAGCCTGTACTGGTTCACCCAGACGATCGGTTCGTCGATGCGCATGTACGCCGAAGAACGCGCGCGGCCGCTGGCGCTGGACGGCAAGGTGCGGCCGCCGCTGGGCGTCGCGCAGTTCCCCGCCGAGATCATGATGCCGCCGCGCAGCTGGGTCGAGCGCGGCTTCGACGTGCGGCGCTGGACGGCGATGCCGGCCGGCGGCCATTTCGCCGCGCTGGAGCAGCCGGCCTTGCTGGCCGAGGACATCCGCGCCTTCTTCCGGCCCTTGCGCGGTGCCTGAAGGCGGCGTTCAGCGCGGCTGGCGCAGGCCGCGCTTCTCGAACCAGTGGTGGGCGTAGGGATTGGCGTTGTAGGGCGCGATCTCGACGTAGCCGCTGCGCAGGTAGAGTGCGCGCGCTTCGACCAGGTGCCGGTTGGTGTCCAGGCGCAGCGTGTCCAGCCCGGCGGCCCTGGCCTGGGCCTCGAGCGCATCCAGCAGGCGCCGCGCGATGCCGAGCCCGCGCGCGGCCGGCGCCACCCACATGCGCTTGATCTCGCCGTGCTCGTCGTCCAGCTTCTTGAGGGCGCCGCAGCCCAGCGCCGCGCCGTCCAGGCGCGCGAGGAAGAACCATCCCGAGGGCGGCACCAGCTCGTGCGGATCGGCCGGGACGCTGAGCGCCGGGTCGAAGCCGTCGTCCAGGCGCGCCTGCAGCTCCCCGAAGTAGGCCTGGATGCAGGCGGCCGCTTCCGGTCCGGCCGGATCGGCCGGTTCGGCGCCGACGGCGGCGGACCGCAACAGCAGCGCGACCTCGGCCATCGCGGCCAGCAGGCGCCGGCGCTGCGTCGCGCCCAGCGGCGCCAGCAACGCGCCGGCCAGTTCCTCGGAACGGCGGTCGAGCCGGTCCCATTCCTGCATGCCGCCGGCCGTCAGGGCCACGCGCCGTACCCGCGCGTCGTCCGCGTCGCGCTGCGACGTGACCAGGCCGGCGCTTTCCAGTTCGCGCAGCAGCCGGCTGAGGTAGCCCGAATCCAGGCCGAGCCGGGCGCGCAGTGCGCGCACCGTCGCGCCGTCGCGGCCGATCTCGAACAGCAGCCGCGCCTCGCCCAGCGGGCGGCCGCTGCCCAGGTAGTTGCCGTCGAGCGCGCCGATCCGCTGCGTGACCGTGCGGTTGAAGCGGCGTACCTGCGCGATGTGGTCTTCGTCCATTGCCTGACTCTAGTCAGGCGAATCCTGGCTGTCAACGAAAAATTGGATGGTGATTAACCTCTATCCGAAAAAATAGATTACTATCACAATCTATTTGAATAAGGGAGAGCACCATGCGCGTCACCCGCGAACAGGCAGAAGAGAACCGCCGCGCCGTCGTCGAAGCGGCAGGCAGATTGTTCCGCGAGCGCGGATTCGACGGCGTGGGCCTGAATGAACTGATGGGTTCGGTCGGCCTGACCCAGGGCGGCTTCTACAAGCAGTTCACCTCGAAGGATGCGCTGGCCGCGGAAGCCTGCGAACACGCGCTGGAAAAGGGCGCCGAAGGCTGGCACCGCGCCGCCGCCGCCGCCAACGAGGCCGGCACGGATGGGTATCAGGCCCTGGTCGCGCGCTACCTCACGCCCGGGCACCGCGCCAATGTCGGCGCGGGTTGCGCATTCGCCGCCCTGGCCGCCGATGCGGCGCGCCACGGCCGCGAACTGCCGCGCCGTTTCGAGGCGGGCGTGAAGACCTACGCCGGCATCCTCGAGGAAGCCATGCCGGACGCGGCCCCGGATGCCGCACTGGCGACGTTTTCCACCATGGTCGGCGCGCTGCTGCTGGCGCGCGCCGTCGAGGACGATGGCTACGCGCGGCGCATCCTCGACGCCGCCGCGGCCAGCCTGCTGGGAGACCGCCCGTGAACCGCGCCCCGCTGTCGCAACGCCTGGCCGACGCGCTGGCCCGCCGCGGCCTGCACTACGGCTGGATCGTCGTCGCCGTCACCTTCCTGACGGCGCTGTCCTCGTCCGCCGCCCTGGGGCTGCCGGGCGCGCTCCTGCAGCCGCTCAGCCGCGAGTTCGGCTGGAGCGTCGACCAGATCTCGACGGCGCTGGCCCTGCGCTTCGCGCTGTTCGGCCTGATGGGGCCGTTCTCGGCGATC
>DAMAFT010000167.1:0-8216 GCA_031995805.1 Massilia sp. | reverse complement strand
GTCCTCGTCGCGCAGGTAGCTCAGGCAGTCGACCCAGGAATCCATGGTGTGCGGATACGAGTCCGGGAAGCCGAAGGCGCGCGCGCTCTCGACATGGAAACTTTCGGCGTCGACGATCGCGGCGCCGTTCAGTTCGACGGTGGCCATGGGATTCTCCTTCATGCGCGTCGTTCCCGCGCAGGCGGGAACGACGGTGTTCATACGTTCGGGGTAAAACAAACGCCCGCCTCCGGAGCCAGTATGCCAGCAGTCCGCCGGCACGGCCGTCCAGTTCGGCGGGCGCGCTGCGCCGGAAAGGCTCAGGCCTTCAGGCCCAGCACGTCCCGCATGTCGTACAGGCCGGTCGGCTTGTCGGCCAGGAAGCGCGCGGCGCGCAGCGCACCCTGGGCGTAGCTGACGCGGCTGCTGGACTTGTGGCTGATCTCGATGCGCTCGCCGGTGCCGGCGAACAGGACCGTGTGGTCGCCCACGATGTCGCCGCCGCGCACGGTGGCGAAGCCGATCGTCGACGGGTCGCGCTCGCCCGTGACGCCTTCGCGTCCATACACCGCGCATTCCTTCAGGTCGCGGCCCAGCGCATCGGCGATCACCTCGCCCATCTTCAGCGCGGTGCCGGACGGGGCGTCGACCTTGTGGCGGTGGTGGGCTTCGATGATCTCGATGTCATAGCCTTCCGAAAAATTCTTCGCGGCCATTTCGAGCAACTTGAGCGTGACGTTCACGCCGATGCTCATGTTCGGGGCGAACACCACCGCCGTCTTTTCGGCGGCGGCGGCGATGGCCGCCTTGCCGGCCTCGTCGAAGCCGGTGGTGCCGATGATGACCTTGATGCCGTGCGCGGCGCAGTATTCCAAGTGGCGCAGCGTGCCTTCGGGACGGGTGAAGTCGATCAGGTAGCCGGCCCCGGCCAGGCCCTTGTCGAAGTCGGACTGGATCACGACACCCGCCAACTGGCCCGAGAACGCGCCCGCGTCGGCCGCGATGAACGGCGAGCCCTCGCGGTCGAGCGCGCCCGCCAGGGTCGCGTCCGGCGCCGCGGCGATGGCGTCGATCAGCATGCGGCCCATGCGGCCGCTGGCGCCGGCGACGGCGATCTTCAGCTGGGCCATGCTCACTCTCCCTTGGCGGCAGACGATTCGCGGCGGCGCTTGAGTTCGTCGAGCGATTCGGCCTCGGTCTTCTGTTCGTACTTCGAGATGCCGATCAGGCGGTTGATGTAGTCGCGCTCGCTCGGCAGGTTGCCGCCATCGATGCGCGCGACCTGGTTGTCCTTGAAATAGATACTGACGCGGCTGGTGGTCAGCTCGCCGTTGCCGCGCGCCAGGTAGAACGGGTAGTCCCAGCGGTCGGCGTGGAAGGCGTCGGCCAGCAGCGGCGAGCCGAGGATGAACTTGACCTGGTCGCGGTTCTGGCCGACCTTCAGCTGGTCCAGCATTTCCTGCGACACGAAGTTGCCCTGCTGGATGTCCGGACGGTAGGGCGAGAACACCCACAGGAATTTCTGCAGCTTGGTGACGGTGGTGGTCTGTGCACCCGAATTCGCGATTGCCGCGGATTTGCCGGCGTCGGCGGCGACGGCCGCCGGCGCGGTATCCACCGGCGCCGCCGGCTTGGTCTGGTTACGCCAGGATGCGCAGCCGGACAGCGCCAGCGTCGTGCAGGCGAGGCCGGCCACGAGCACGGCCCGGGCGTGGGAACGATGGAGAACGGCTTTCTTGGTGCGCATAGACTGACCTTAAATACTGACCTTGGATACTGACCTTGAACGATGGTAACCGCATAGCGCCGGCCGCACGTCCGGGGCACGGCAGTGTTACACTGCTGTATGCCCTTACAGTGGTTTTCTTGACAAAAAAACTGCCGGCGGCGGCGTTTTTCGGGCGCACCGGCTACGCGGGTGCACCGAAAACGCTATATCATAAAGCACTCCGCCCATCTACGAGTAACAAAACATGAGCAATAACCCAACCGACTTGAAGGCCAGCGGCCTCAAAGCAACCCTGCCGCGCCTGAAAATCCTGGAAATTTTCCAGAACAGTGCGGTACGGCACCTGACGGCGGAAGACGTTTACAAGACCCTGCTGAGCGAGAACATGGACGTGGGCCTGGCCACCGTGTATCGCGTGCTGACCCAGTTCGAACAGGCCGGCCTGCTGAACCGCAACCACTTCGAGACCGGCAAGGCCATCTACGAGCTGAACGCCGGTTCGCACCACGACCACCTGGTCTGCCTCGACTGCGGCCACGTCGAGGAGTTCTACGACGAGGAAATCGAAGTCCGCCAGCAAAAGATCGCCGCCGAACGCGGCTTCAAGATCACCGAACACGCGCTGGCCATCTACGGCAACTGCGTCAAGCACGACTGCCCGCGCCGGCACAACTGACGCCCGCGTAGCGACGATGACCATGCCGCCCGGTACGCCGGGCGGCATTTTTTTATTCAGGAGTGGCTGAGCGCGCTCGACAGCAGCTTGGCCGTGATGTCGACGATGGGGATCACGCGCTCGTAGGCCATGCGGGTCGGCCCGATCACGCCCAGGGTGCCGACGATCTTGCCGTTGACCTCGTAGGGCGCGGTGACGACGCTCATCTCGTCCATCGGCACCAGCTTCGATTCGCCGCCGATGAAGATCTGCACGCCGCCAGCCTTGCTCGAAACGTCGAGCAATTGCATCAAGCCGGTTTTTTGCTCGAACATCTCGAACATCTGGCGCAGCGAGCTCATGTTGGATGACAGGTCGGCCACCGACAGCAGGTTGCGTTCGCCGGCGATGACCATGCCGTCGGTCTCGGCCAGCGCCTCGCTGCCGGCCTCGACGGCCGCCTGCATCAGCCGGCCCATGTCGTCGCGCAGCTGGCGCAGTTCGCCGGTCAGGCGCGCGCGCACCTCGTCGAACGAGAGGCCGGCGAAATGCTGGTTCAGGTAGTTGGCCGATTGCGTGAGCTGGGACGGGGAATAGTCGACGTCGGTCGGCAGCAGGCGGTTCTGGACGTCGCCGCGCGGGTCGACGATGACCAGCAGGATGCGCTTTTCGGACAGGCGCAGGAATTCGATCTGCTGGAACGCCGATTCGCGCCGCGGGCTCTGCACCACGCCAGCGAACTGCGACAGCGAGGACAGCATCTGGGCCGCGTTGGCGATCACCTTCTGCGGCTGGTGCGCGGGCAGGCGCATGCCGGCTTCGACGGCGTTCTCGTCGATCTGCCGCACGGTGAGCAGGGTGTCGACGAACAGGCGGTAGCCGCGCGGCGTCGGGATCCGGCCCGCCGACGTGTG
The DNA here is from genome assembly GCA_031995805.1 of Massilia sp. Taxonomy (GTDB): domain Bacteria; phylum Pseudomonadota; class Gammaproteobacteria; order Burkholderiales; family Burkholderiaceae_D; genus Telluria. The sequence continues at coordinate 4,939 of DAMAFT010000167.1, read as the reverse complement.
CGGACTGGCGACGTAGCCCATTTCCTCGAGGTCGGCCATGATGTTGCGGATCGTGGCCGGCGAGACGTCGAGTCCGGAAATCTTCGACAGCGCGCGCGAACCGACCGGCTGGCCGTCGGCGATGTAGCGCTCGACGAGGGCCTTCAGCAGGGTTTGTGCACGGTGATCGAGTTGCATACGCTTGGCAGCGGGCGGCGGCGGCCGTCCGTCATTGATGTCGTCCGGTGATCATTATGCCGCTTTCGCGGGCCGGGGTGTGCGGTCATCCGCGCGCACCCTCGTGTTCGCGCTCGTGCTCGCGCTCGAGCCAGTCCAGCAATTCGCCGAAGTCGCGCACGATCGCGTCCGGCACCACCTCGTGCTCCAGGTGCCTGGCGGAGCCGGTACGGTTCATCCACACGGCGCGCAGGCCGGCGCGCTGGGCGCCCTGCACGTCGAGCAGGACGTCGTCGCCGACGTACACCGCGTCCGCCGGATCGACGCCCAGTTCGCGGCAGGCGGCCAGGAAGATCGCCGCGTCCGGCTTGGCCACGCCCAGCTGGTGCGCCGCCACCGAGACCTTGAAATGGTGCGACAGGCCGATCGCGCGCAGGTCGGCATTGCCGTTCGAGACCGAGCCGACCAGCGCCAGCGCCTGTAGGCGCTGCAGGCCCGGCAGCACGTCCGCGTAGGGCTCCACGGTATTGCGCGCGGCGAAGTAGGCGTCCATCGCCGCATCGACCTTGGCCGCGTCCTCGCCCGCCTCCTCGAAGGCGGCCAGCAGGCCGGCGCGGCGCAGCTTGCCCATGTCGAGGTGCAGCTCGGGCCGGCGCGCCAGCAGGTCCATGCGCGCCTGGCGCAGGCTGTCGATGGTATGGCGCTCGGCCACGCGCGGCGCGTGCTCGCGCAGCCAGGCGTGGATGGATTCCTCGGCGCGCAGGATCGTGGGGGCGATCGGCCACAGGGTGTCGTCGAGGTCGAACAGGATGGCCTTGGGCCAGGCGCGGCGGGTGCTGGTCATGCTTGGGGACGGGATGGGGGGCGCCCAAGCATAGCGAGGGCGGCACCGAAAATCAATGGCGCACGGGCGGCGCAAGCGGCGCAAGCGTTGCGCGGAACCCATCGTTACACCGTGATACAAAGGCAAAAGGACTGGCCGCTTGCCAAATGCACTAAAATGATGGGTATTTTTCTTTCCGCGGAGCCGGCGCAGCCCTTGCGCGCCACACGCCCGTCCAATTGGAGATCCTGATGAAGAGTTCGATCCTGCGTGCCGGTGTTGTCACGCTGGCATGCGCGCTGGGCCTGTCCGCTTGCGGCGGCGGCGACGGCGACCTGTACCTGTATGGCTCGGTGAGCGGCGTCACGAAGGACGGCCTGGTGCTGCAGAACGGCGGCAACACGGTCGCCGTCGCTGCACCCTACACCACGTTCCAGTTCGACCAGCGCGTCTCGACCGACGACGCGTTCGACATCACCTGGAAAGCGCTGCCGTCCAATGTCAAGACCTGCGTGGTCAACAACGGCAAGGCGCGCGCCAACTATTACACCATCGCCCAGATCACCGTGGCCTGCGAGATCAAGAAGCACGAATTCTCGGTGGCCGTGAAGGGCCTGACCGGCACCGGCCTGGTGATCGTCAACGGCAGCGACCGCCGCGACGTCGCCCCCGGCACGGCGAGGGTCGCCATGACCCCGGTGTACGAAGACGGCCCCTACGGCGTCACCGTGCTGACCCAGCCGGCCGGCCAGACCTGCTCCGTCACCGGCGGCACCAACGGCAAGGGCGCCGGCACCATGGGTGCGACCGACCTGATCGACAACGTCGTCGTCACCTGCGTTTGATTCGAATGGAGACATACATGAAGTTTTCCCTCGCACGCAAGGCGCTGGCCCTGGCGGCGACCGTCACGCTGGCCTCGTGCGGCGGCGGCGGCAAGGCCACCTTCCCGATCAACGTCACCGTCCTCAACGTGCTCTACCCGGGCCTGGTGCTGAGCACCAACGGCATGGACCAGACGGTCGCCCCGCCGGCCAAGAACGCCGACGGCAGCATCCCGAACGTCACGTTCGTGTTCCAGAACCAGATCGAGTACGGCGAGACCTACGACGTGATCCCGAAGGGCGCGACGACGACCGCGCTGGGCGCGATGCCGGCGCACCAGACTTGCGCCGCGGTCCAGTTCCCGAAGAACGGCACCGCCGGCCAGCTGGCCAAGATCGACATCTACTATAGCTGCACCATCAACGCCTACGCACTGAGCGGCACCATCAAGGGCCTGACGACGACCGGCCTGGTACTGGCGAACGGCAGCAACAGCACCTACACGGCCACGCCGGTGGTCGGTACGGACAGCAAGCCGACCGGCGCCGACATCGCCTTCGCGCTGACCGCGGTCCCGTATGCCAACACCTATGGCGTCACCGTGCTGACCCAGCCGACCGGCCAGACCTGCACCGTCGCGGGCGGCGCCAACGGCACCGGCGCCGGCACCATGGACGACGCGGCCGAGAAGGCGAACGGCGTGACGAACCTGGTGATTACCTGCAAAAACAATTCTTGAGCCAGGCAAGGGAGACATACAGGAAACGCATATCATGTATTCCAAACAAAAATTGGACTGATATGCTGTAGCGCAGCATAATGCTTCCTGTCTCCTCCAACTCTCCTCAAAAGAATTGGATTTAAGCCCGCCTCAACAGCGGGCTTTTTTTTATCCGTTTTTTGCCCGTTTTTTACCTGTTGCGGGCCGCGATGGCGCATCGCCTGGCCATGTGTCGGACGGAGCGCGCCTGTGCCACCGTCGAATCCTCGAATCCTGCCGCTCCCGCGGCCAGCCGCCCCTGTGCACGGGGACGATGTCTGCTGCCTTGCGCGCCTGCGTCCTGTACTGCATCTGCGCGGCGCCGCGATCGATCTGCTGTTTGCTACCTGCTGCCTGTCCCTGCCTGCTGCCAGTTGCCTGTTGCCTGTTGCGCTGCCGGTTGCCGCTGTCCTACGAGGCACCGCCCGGGCGCTTGGCGCTGACCTTCACCACGGCGACCTGCTGGCCTTCGATCGACACCTGGGCGTCGTAGCGCACCTGCTTCAGTGCGCCGGCGGCGTTGGCGTAGCTGGTGCCGACGACGAGGACGGCGGCGGCGAGGAAGAGGGCTTCCATGTTCTTCAGGACGTTCATGCTGTTCTCCTTGATGTGGTTGATGGCGATCACAGTGCTGCTTTTTGGGTGTCGCTCAGGCGCTTGGCGCTGACCTTGACGACGGCGACCTGCTGGTGCTCGACCGAGACCTGGGCGTCGTAGCGCACTTGCTTCAGTGCGCCGGCGGCGTTGGCGTAGCTGCTGCCGAGGACGAGGACTGCGGCGGCCAGGAAGATCGCTTCCATGTGTTTGAGGACGTTCATGATGTTCTCCTTCGGGGTTCGTTGCGGTTTGTCGGGAAGCCGGATCGGCTTTGCATGGTGTCACTGTAGGCCGGAGGCCCCTTCCCTTCCAGCGAACTGCGACGAACTGCAAAAAACGCGGGATGGAAGCGCAAAAACCCGGATTGTGCGTTGCGGAAGAGCTCGCCCGCGCATGCGTGCGCTCAACAGCGGCCCGGGCCGTGCTGGCGATACTCGGCGGGGGCGGATCGAGGAGGCCGGGATGAGGCGCAGGAACGTGCTGGAACTGGATGCGGGGGCGGCGCAGGCGCCGCATGGCGGGTACGAACACGTGCGCCACGCCGGAACCGTGGCGGGCTGGAACGACGTGGCGCTGGAAGCGGTGCGCATCCTGTGCCCGGAGGCGCGCACGGCCGCGCATGCGCTCGCCATCCTGCACACCGCCATGTACAACGCCTGGGCCGCCTACGAGTGCGATGCGCGCCAGGCCGCGCCCGGGATGGCGGTGCGCCTGCCGTGCGCCGAGCGCGGCGCCGCCGGCAAGGCCGCCGCGATGTCGCATGCGGCCTGGGCGGCCCTGGCCGCGCTGTTCCCGGCGCAGCGCCAGGTCCTGGACATGCATATGGCCGGCCTCGGGCTCGATCCGGCGGCGCCGGCCGGCCAGCTGAGCCCGGCGGGCATCGGCCGCGCCCAGGCCGCCGCCATGCTGGCGGCATGGCAGGGCGGCATGGGCCCGTTCGCGCCGGCGGTGCTGGCCATCGGGCGTCGCCCCGCGCAGCAACAGGCCGCCCGCATGCCGGTCTCCCTGCACTGCTGGGCATGGGCGCGCAGGCTGGCCGGGAATCCGGGCGCCGGCGACGACCGGGATGTCTTGTTGTATTTCGCGCTGGGCAATGCGCTGGCGGATGCCCTGGTCGCCGCGCAGGCCGCGGCGGTGGACGTGCCGCGCGCCTGCGATGCGGCGGCGGCCGAAGTGCTGCGCCGGTTCGGCGGCGGCGCGGGGGTGCGGACGGCGCCGTGCGAGTTGGGGAAACGGGTCGGCGCGCTGGTGTTCGAGCGGGCGCGCCGCTACTGGCAGGGCGCGTGACGCCGGTCTTCGCGCCCGGTCGCGGGCCGTGCGGGCGTCACGCGGGGGCAGCGCAGACGCAGCGCGGTCGCGGATGTCGACATGGAGCTGCCCGCCCTACGCGACCGGCTTGAGGATGTTGGCCAGCGCCACGTACTGCTCCAGCCCCACCGCCTCCGGGCGCACGCCCGGGTCGATGCCGGCCTCGACCAGCTGCTGTTCCGTGAACATGCCGGCCACGCAATTGCGGATCACCTTGCGCCGCTGCGAGAACGCCTTGGCGACCACGGCTTCCAGCGTGGCGGCATCGGCCGGCAATTGGCGCCGCGTCGGCACCATGCGCACGATCGCCGAATCGACCTGCGGCGGCGGGTCGAAGGCCGTCGGCGGCACCACGAACAGCATCGCCATGTCGTAACGCCATTGCAGCATCACGGACAGGCGGCTGTAGGCCTTCGTGCCAGGCTCGGCCACCATGCGCTCCACCACTTCCTTCTGCAGCATGAAGTGCT
>DAMAFT010000166.1:0-8217 GCA_031995805.1 Massilia sp. | reverse complement strand
ACGCGCTGGTGCTCGACAAGCTGACCCTGTTCATCACCGACACCTACGTCAACGACAACCCGTCGGCCGAGGAACTGGCCGCCATCACGCGCCTGGCCGCGGACGCCGTCGCCCACTTCGGCATCGAGCCGAAGGCCGCGCTGGTGTCGCACTCGATCTTCGGCTCATCCGAACGCCCGTCCGCCGTCAAGATGCGCGCGGCGCGCGCCCTGCTGGCGCAGAACGCGCCGCAACTGCAGGTGATCGGCGAGGTGCACGGCGACGCCGCGCTGTCGGAAGACATCCGCCGCCTGTACCAGCCGGAACAGGCCGCCGGCGGCTTCGCGGGCGCCGCCAACCTGCTGGTGATGCCGTCGCTAGACGCCGCCAACATCCTGTTCAACGTGCTCAAGGTCACGTCGGGCAAGGGCGTGACCGTCGGCCCGATCCTGCTGGGCGCGGCCAAGCCGGTACACATCCTGAGCCCGAGCGCCACGGTGCGCCGCATCGTCAACATGACGGCGCTGGCGGTGGCCGGCGTGCGCTGAGACCGCAGCCCTGGCAGGTCGCCCTGTGCAGGCGGCCCGCCGCAGGGTGCGCACAGGGTGCGCACCCTGCGGCGATGGATGCTGCATCGCGCCACGCCCGCGCTCAAGGCGCGCGGCGGCCGCGCAGCGACGAACTCCAGCTCTCCAGCCCCACCTCCTCCCGCATGGCGGCGCACGCCGTCACCAGCTTCTCGATCTGCTCCCGCCCCATCCCGCAATTGAGCGTCAGCCGCACCAGCGAGCGGTTCTTCGCCGTCGCCGGCGCGCAGAACACCGCCCCGTAGATGCCGCGCGCCTCCAGCGCCTTGCGCAGCGCCAGCGTGCGCGGTTCCGGCCCGGCTTCCAGCGCGACGATCTGCTCGCTGCCGTCGTCGATGCAGTAGCCCAGCTGCGCCAGGCGCGCGCGCACTTCCGCGGTGATGCGGCGCAGCGCCGCGCGGCGCGCATCGGCGCCGCGCACCAGGTCGATGGCGGCGTCGAACCAGGCCAGTTCATGGTCCAGCAGGCAGGAGCTGAAGATCGCCGGGCGCGAGGCCGACAGGAAGTAGCCCTTGAAGCGGTGCGAGCAGGTCAGCAGGCCGGCGCGGCCCGCGAACGCCTTGGCCAGCGACGCGGTACGGAAGTGCACGCGCTCTTCCAGCCCCAGTTCGACCACCAGCCCCGCGCCTTGCGGCCCGTGCGTGCCGAGCGAATGCGATTCGTCGACCACCAGGATCGAACCGGAGTGTTCGGCGATCCCGACCACCTCGCGCAGCGGCGCGATGCTGCCGTTGGTGCTGTACAGCGCGTCGATCACGATCACGCCGGGGCCGTGCCTGGCGACCTGGCGCGCCAGGTGCCCGGCCTGGTTGTGCAGGAAGGGCACGCCCTGCGCCTGCGCCGACTGCACGCCCTCCCACAGCGAGGCGTGGGCCATCATGTCCAGGTAGACCGGGATGCCCGGCTGCGCAAGGCTCTGCAACAGGCCGACGTTGGCCGCCCAGCCCGATTGCGCCAGCACCACGTCCTCGCTGCGCAGGTAGGCGGCGAATTTTTCCTCCAGCCGGTGCTGGGCGCTGCCGGCCTGCAGGAATACCGGGGACATCAGCGCCTGGCCCGCCGCCGCCTCGAGGCTGCGCACCTGGGCGCGCACCAGCGCCGGCTCGGCCGAGATGCACAGGTAGTCGTTCCCCGCCAACATCACCGCGCCGGGCCCCGGGCGCGACCAGACATGCATGTGGTCGCCGCCCAGCAGGCGTTCGACGCGGTCCACGTAGTGTTCGTCCATGCGCCGGGTGACGAAGGGCGGCAGTTCATGGCTGGCGGGCAGGCGGATGGGATCGATGCGCATGTTTTCCTCCAAAAAATGGCCATTTTGCAACTACTGTTTCAAGAGAAATAACTTGTCATCGCACTATTGAGCCAGATCAAAGCCGACGCGGGTGAGTGCGCCAACATGACGACATGTTGCCTTGAGTTAATTTTGCAAAATCATTTGTGACGATGAATCTCTTTAATCGCGGACGCTTCCGCACCGACCACCGCGCGCATGTGGCGTCTGCCGCCCGTGACGGGCGGCTGGCCCGCGCGCTGCGCCAGTGGCTGCTGCGCCAGCAAAACGGGCACGCCCACGTCGCCACCCGGCTGCGCTTCCTGGCCTGGATCGGTTGCCTCGGGCTGCCGGCCTACTACGGCGTCTGGACCGCGTGGTTCCCGCAGCACTACGAGAGCCCGGGCCTGCGCGCGCTCGGCGTCGTGCTGTGCATCCCGGCGCTGTTCGCCCACCGCTGGCGCGACGGGCCGTTCGTGCGCGCCTACGAATTCGCCGGCGTGACCTATGTCCTGCCGTTCTTCTTCACCTATATGTTCCTGATGAACCACGGCTCGGCCGTGTGGGCGCAGTCGCTGCTGGCCGCCCTGATCGTGCTGTTCCACTTCGACTGGTGGTGGGCGCTGGCGGCGTTCGCCTGCGGCACGGGCGCCGCGGCCGCGCTGTTCGTCGTGGCCGGCGACGGCACGCCGCTGCTGCGCACGCACATCCTGGAACAGTTGCCGATCTATGCGTTCACGATCCTGGTCGTCTCGGTCACCAGGCTCGGCCGCAATGTGCTGGCGCGCGAAAAGCTGGCCGGCATGGCGCAGGCGCTGGCGATGATGTCGCACGAACTGCGCACGCCGCTGATGGGCGTGGCGGCCAACGTGCGCGGCATCGAGAGGACGCTCGCCGCGCGCCGCCACGCCGGCCAGGCGCCCGAGCCGGCGATGGACGACGCGCTGGCGCGCATCGGCTACGACGTGCGCCACATGAACCGGATGATCGATTTGTTCCTGCAATCGGCCACCGTGCTGCAGCGGCAGCTGGCACCGACCGAGCGCCTGTCGATGGCACAGGCCGTCGAGGCGGCGCTGGAACGCTATCCGTTCGCCGGCAGCGCGCAGCGCAGCCTGGTCGAAGTGGTGGTGCGGCGCGACTTCGCCTTCGCCGGACGCGAAGAGCTGTGCGCGGTGCTGCTGCTCAACCTGCTGCGCAACGCGCTCAAGGCGCTGCAGCGCGCCGGCAAGGGCAAGGTCAGGATCATCGTCGACGGCGCCGCCGCGCGCCCGCGCCTGCTCGTAATGGACAGCGGCTGCGGCATTCCCGCGCGCCAGCTGCCGCTGATCTTCGAACGCTTCCATTCCTGGCCGCCGGGCGCGGGTTCCGGCATCGGCCTGGCCCTGTGCGAGGACATCGTGCGCGCCTGGCACGGCACCATCCGCTGCCGCTCGCGCGAGCGCGCCTGGACCGTGTTCGCGCTCGCCTTTCCCAGGGCGCCGGGCCAGGCGTCCCCGTTGCCGCCCTGAGGTCCCTGTGCCGCTGCCCCCGCCCATGTCCTCGTCCCTGCCCATCTACCAGCACCCGAGCACCGTCGTCATCGTCGACGACAGCGCCTCCTTCCTCGCCAGCCTGCGCTTCCAGCTCGACGAGCGTACCCCCGGCAAGGCCTTCGGCGACGCCGGCGACGCCATCGCCTGGCTGCGCGCCGGGGCCGGCGCCGCGCAGCCCGGTCGCTTCCTGTCGCCCACCATCGACACCTTCGCGGCGCAGCCGCTGAACGTGGCCCTGCACGTCGAACGGATCTGCGCCATCGGCGCCGATGCGCGGCGCTTCGCTGCACCGTCGGTGCTGGTGGTGGACTACGCGATGCCCGGCATGAACGGCATCCAGCTGTGCCAGGCCGTGGCCGACCTGCCCTGCAAGAAGATCCTGTTGACCGGCAATGCCGACGAACGCATCGCCATCGGCGCCTTCAACGCGGGCCTGATCGACCGCTACATCCGCAAGAGCGACCACGACGCACTCGAGCGCCTCGACGCCGACATCGCCGCCCTGCAGCACGCCTGGTTCCTGGAACGGGCCGCGCCCCTGCGCAGCCTGCTGCCGCTGCACGGCTACGGCTTCATCGACGACCCGGCCATCGCGGCGCTGGCGGCGCGCGCCGGCGCGGCCAGGCAGTGCGTCGAGCACTACCTGTTCCCCGATCCCGCCGGCTTACTGCTGGCCGACCGCGACGGCCGCCGCTGGCTGCTGGTGATCGAAACCGCGCAGACCATGCAGGCGCACCTGGAAATGGCGCGCGACGGCGGCGCGCCGCCCGCGCTGCTGGAAGCGCTGGAGGAACGCGTGGTGATCCCCAACTTCACCGACGGCGACGGCATGTATTCCGCACGCTTCGGCAAGGACTGGTACCGGCACACGGCGCCGGCCCAGGTCTGCGAGGGCCACCAGCGCTACTACTGGGCCGTGTTCGACCTGCGGCCGGACTTCGCGCCGGGCCGGGTGAGCGCCTTCGCCGGCTTCCTGCGCGCCGGCGGCCCCTGAACGCATCCCCCGGCGCGGGCGGGCGTTTGCTATGCTGTGGCCTTTCGCGTTTCCGGAACCCGTCCATGCCAGGCCAGCATCCGCGCCTCCTCGCCCTGCCGGCCCTAGCGGCCCTCACGGCTCTCACGGCCTGCGCCGCCTGCGCGGCCGAACTGCCGGCCCGCGTGCTGGACAACGGTACCGTGCGCGCCACCGTCACCGACGCCATCGGCGGGCGCCTGCTGTCGTTCGCCCTGCGCGGCGAGCCGAATTTCCTGCTGCTCGACGCCGCCGCCGGCGATCCCGCCGCCCCGCCCGACGCGGCCGGCGACAACGTGCCCTATTTCGGCCACGAAGTCTGGGTCGGCCCGCAGAGCGCATGGTGGGTGCACCAGGACGCGAACCCGGCACGGGCCGCGGCGCGCGCCGTGTGGCCGCCGGATCCCTGGCTCACGCTGTCCCGCTACGACACCGACACCGCGGCCGAGACCGGCGGTGCGGATGCGGTGGCACTGCGCGGCCCGGCCAGTCCGGTGAGCGGCGTGGCCCTGCGCAAGCGCTACGCCCTGGTGGCCGGCCAGCCGAACGCGTTGCGCCTCGACGCGCGCGCGACCAATGTGCGCGCCACCGCGGTGGCCTGGGACCTCTGGTTCAATACCCGCGTTCCGGCCGACACGCACGTCTACGTGCCGGTGGCGCATGCGGGCGACGTGCGCGCCGTCCCCGCCCAGGCCGGGCGGCCGGCGCCGCGCTACCGGCTCGACGCCGGCATCCTGGCACTGCAAGTCCCGCCGCAGGATCCGGCGCACGGCGCGCCCAAGGGCAAGCTGTTCGTCCAGCCCGCGGACGGCTGGATCGCCGCGTTCCGCGGCGGCCAGGTCCTGGTGATCCGGTTCGCGCACCAGCCGCGCGCGGCGATCCACCCGGAACAGGGCCAGGTCGAACTGTACCAGGAAGCCGACGCGGTCCGGCCCGGCGCCGGCGTGCTCGAACTCGAGGTGCATGCGCCGTACCGGCGGCTGGCGCCCGGCGCGGCGATGGACGCGCACGAGCTGTGGACCCTCCTGCCCTACCGCGGCGACGCGACCGTGGCGGCGCACCTGGCCTTCCTGCGTGCCCATGCCGCGGCGATCGGGCTGCAGGTGCCATCCGCACGGCATCGCTGCCGGCATGGCTGCTGACGATGCCGGCCATCCACCGCCGGCACGGCAAAGGCAGCACGACGCAACGGCGGAACCCGGCGTGAATTTTTCCGATGCGATATAACCCCGTCGCGGCCGCTACCCCGTTTCATGGGTATCGACACCACCGGGAGCATCCCATGTTTTTCCGTTTCGCCGCACTGGCCGCATGCCTGCTCGCGCTGGCCGCATCTTCCCCCCGGGCGCAGGAAGCGGTGCGCCGTCCCGCCGCGCCGCTGCTCGCCGTCCAGGGCGCCGAGCGGCCGATCCGGTTGCACCGGGCCGCCGTCGACGTCGACATCGGCGCCGGGATGGCCGACACGACGATCGAACTGGCCTTCCGCAATCCGAACGCGCGCACGCTCGAGGGCGAACTGCAGTTTCCGCTGGCGCCCGGCCAGAAGGTGGTCGGGTTCGCGCTCGACGTCGCCGGCGAGATGCGCGCCGCGGTGCCGGTCGAGAAGGCGCGCGGACGCCAGGTATTCGAGGAGATCGTGCGGCGCGGCGTCGACCCCGGCCTGATCGACACCACGCGCGGCGACAATTTCAAGCTGCGCATCTATCCGCTGCCGCCCGGCGGCGAACGGCGCGTGCGGCTGCGCATCGCCCAGCGGCTGGAGCGCGCCGGCGGCGACTGGAGGTTCCGCCTGCCGCTGGCGTACGCGGCCGGCGTCGACGACTGGCGCGCCGGCGTGACCGTCCACGGCGCCGATGCCGCACCCACGGTGGCCGGCGCGCTGCAGCCGGTGGCCTTCCGGCGCGCGGACGACGGCGTCGCCGCCGAGCTGCCGCGTACGGCGCTGGCCAATGGCGTGCTGGCGCTGCGCGGCAAGGCCGACGCCGCCGCGCGCGCCTGGACGGGGGAGCTCGACGGCGAGTCGTACTTCGTCGCCGAAGTGCCCGTCGCCGGGCCCGACGCCGCCTGGAAGCCGCGCCGCCTGCCCGGCCGCGTCGGCCTGCTGTGGGACAGTTCCGGTTCCGGCGCCGCGCGCCGCCACGACCTCGAATTCGCCCTGCTGGACCGCTATTTCCGCACGCTGGGCGACGCCGAGGTGAGCCTGGTGCGCCTGCGCGACCGGCCCGAGGCGCCGCGCGGCTACCGCGTGCGCGGCGGCGACTGGTCGGCGCTGCGGCGCGAACTGGAAGCCACCGTGTACGACGGCGCCACCGCACTGGGCGGCTGGACCGCCGACGCGGGCACCGGCGAGTACCTGCTGTTCTCCGACGGCCTGGACAACTACGGCGCCGCGCCTTTCCCGCAGCTGGCGCCGCAGCAGCGCCTGTTCGCGCTGAACGCCGCCCCCGGCGGTGCCGATGGCATCCGCCTCGATGCGCTGGCCCAGCGCCATGGAGGGCGCGCCATCGCCCTGGCGGACATGGAAGCGGCCGCGCGCGCGCTGCTGGGCGACGGCGTGCGCATCGCCGCGCTGGCGGGCGACGGGTTGGCCGACCTGCAGGCCGAATCGATGGATGCGCGCGACGGCGTGGTGCGCGTGGCCGGACGGCGCCTGCAAGCCGAAGGCCTGCTGCGCGTGACGCTGGCGGACGGCCGCAAGGTGGAGGTAAACGTCGACGGCGCCAGCCCGCGCCAGCCGCTGGCGCCGCAGTCGTGGGCCGCCTGGCGCGTCGATGCGCTGCAGGCCGACCATGCGCTCAAGCGCGGCGACATCGCGCGCCTGGGCAAGCGCTTCGGCATCGCCACGCCGGACACCTCGCTGATCGTGCTGGAGCGGGTGGACGACTACGTCCGCTACGACATCGCGCCCCCGCCGCCGCTGCGCCAGGAATACGAACGGCTGCGCGCGCTGCGCGGCGACGGCCTGGCCCGCGCCCGCGGCGGCAAGCTGGAACGCGTCGTGCGCGACGTCGACGACAAGCTGGCCTGGTGGCAGACCCGCTTTCCGCGCGCGCCGGCCGACCGCGCCGCGCCGCCGAAGGGTCTTCCGGACGGCATGCCGACGTGGGTGACGGTCACCGGCAGCCTGGCCGGCCAGGCGCGCAAGGGCGGTTTTCCGCCACCGCCGGCGCCGCCTGCCCCAGCCCCAGCCCCAGCACCGGCACCGGCACCGGCACCGGCGCCTGCCATGCTGCGCAATACGCTCGCGGAGGCCATCGCCGTTCCCGCCGAACCGCCCATGCGCCAGCGCGCCGCGCGCGCCGCGCCGCAGGACCGCGCCGGGTCCGGCCCGGCCCCGATCGGCATCGCCCTGCGCCCCTGGACGCCGGACGGGCGCTACCTCGACCGCATGGCGCACGCCGACGCGGCCGCCGCCTATGCCATCTACCTGGACGAAAAGCCGGACCATGCGGCCAGCACGGCGTTCTACCTGGACGTCGCCGACACGCTGCTCGACAAGGGCGACCGCATGCTGGCGCTGCGCGTCCTGTCCAACCTGGCCGAGATGGACCTGGAAAACCGCCACGTGCTGCGCGTGCTCGGCTACCGCCTGCTGCAGGCCGGCGCGCCGGAGCTGGCCGTACCGGTGTTCGAGGCGGTGCTGCGCCTGGCCGAGGAAGAACCGCAATCGTGGCGCGACCTGGGCCTGGCCTACGCGGCGGCGCAGCGCCCGCAGCAGGCCGTCGACACCCTGTACCAGGTGGCCGTGCGCCCGTGGGACGGCCACTTCGCCGAGGTGGAACTGATCGCGCTGGCGGAACTGAACGCGATCGTCGCGGCCCACCCCGGCAAGCT
>DAMAFT010000165.1:0-8217 GCA_031995805.1 Massilia sp. | reverse complement strand
TGGCGTTGCCGGCGCGGCGGCCGGCGCCGCATCCGCCGGCGCCGCGCCGCGCGCCGCCTTGTCGGCCAGTGCGCGGTTGGCTTCGCGCGCGGCGTCGCGGTTGCCGTACATCGGCTTGTTCGGATCGGCCGCCTGGCCGGGCGCCGGGTCGGCCGGACGGCCCGACTTGGCCGTCTTTTCGGTGAAGGGCGAGGCGCCCTTGGTGATCGTCAGGGCCACCGCGACCGCGATGCCCAGGCCGACGACCAGGCCGATGATGAGGCCAGTCAGCGTACTGCCGTGCTGGCGCGAAAGGGAGCGGGAACGGAAAACAGCGGTCATGTGGCGCGGTGTCGAGTCGATCGAAAGTAAACGTTTACATTTTTTCCGGCGCGGAGACGCCGATCAGCGCCAGGCCGTTGCGCAGCACCTGGCGGGTCGCGGTGGCCAGGGCCAGGCGCGCCAGCTTCAGGGACTCGTCGTCATCCAGGAGCCACTTGTGCGCGAAGTAGTAGCTGTGCAGCTCGCCGGCCAGTTCGCGCAGGTAGAACGCGACCTGGTGCGGGCCGAGTTCGGCCTGGGCGCGCTGCAGCATCTCGGGATAGGCGGCCAGCTTGGCCAGCAGCGCCTGCTCGTGCGGCGCGGTCAGCGGCGCGAGGTCGACGCCCGCCAGGGAGGCAACGTCGCCGCCCCAGTTGGCCAGCGCCGAGCAGATGCGCGCGTGGGCGTACTGCACGTAGTAGACCGGGTTCTCGTCGTTGGTGGCGAGGGCGACGTCGACGTCGAACACGAACTCGGTGTCGGCCTTGCGCGAGATGAGGAAGAAGCGTACGGCGTCGCGGCCGCGGGTGACGTCGCCGCCGCCCGACCATTCGATCAGGTCGCGCACGGTGACGTAGGAGCCGGCGCGCTTGGAGATCTTGACCTCTTCGCCGTTCTTCATCACGGTGACCATCTTGTGCAGCACGTAGTCGGGATAGCCCTGCGGGATGCCGATGTTCACCGCCTGCAGGCCGGCGCGCACGCGCGCGATGGTGCCGTGGTGGTCGCTGCCCTGGATGTTGATCGCCTGGTCGAAGCCGCGGCGGAATTTCTGGATGTGGTAGGCGACGTCGGGCACGAAATAGGTATAGGTGCCGTCGGACTTGCGCATCACGCGGTCCTTGTCGTCGCCGTAGTCGGTGGTCTTGAGCCACAGGGCGCCGCCGTCTTCATAGGTCTTGCCGGCATCCACCAGGGCCTGCACCGCGGCTTCCACCTTGCCGTCGGCGTACAGCGACGATTCGAGGTAGTAGTTGTCGAACTTGACGCCGAATGCCTGCAGGTCCTGGTCCTGCTCGTTGCGCAGGTAGGTCACGGCGAAGCGGCGGATCGATTCGATGTCATTCACGTCGCCGCTGGCGGTGGCGGGTGCGCCGTCGCTGGCCGACACGGTCTTCTTGGCCAGGAAGTCGGCCGCGATGTCGGCGATGTAGTCGCCGTTATAGGCCGACTCCGGCCATTCGGCGTCGCCCGGCTTGAAGCCGCGCGCGCGCGCCTGCACCGAGGTGGCGAGGGTGGCGATCTGGACGCCGGCGTCGTTGTAGTAGAACTCGCGCGTCACTTCGATGCCCTGCGATTCGAACAGCGACGACAGCGCATCGCCCAGCGCGGCCTGGCGGCCGTGGCCGACGTGCAGCGGACCGGTCGGGTTGGCCGAGACGAATTCGATGATCGCATGGTGGCCGCTGGCGGCGCCGGCGCGGCCGAAGGCTTCACCCTGCTCGAGCACGCTGCGCACCACCGACTGCTTGGCGGCGGCGGCCACGCGCAGGTTGATGAAGCCGGGGCCGGCAATCTCCGCCGATTCGATCAGGCCCTGCGCGCCCGGCTCGGCCTGCAGCGCGGCGACCAGGCGGGTGGCCAGTTCGCGCGGATTGGTCTTGAGCGGCTTGGCCAGCTGCATGGCGATATTGCAGGCGATGTCGCCGTGGGACGGATCGCGCGGGCGTTCCAGGACGACGTTCGGGGTCAGGTCGCTGCCGGCGACGATGGGAGCCAGGGCGGCCTGGAACAGGGCAACGATCTCTTGTTTTTGTTGGGCGAGCATGGGAATGGTCGAAAATAGTATGGACAGCGGTGCCGGGCGCTGGTCGTGCCGCGGGCAAACAGCGGTCATTATACTGGTTTGCAGCGCCCGGCCAACCGTTCGAGAGACGCATCCAAAGCCTCGCTTAAGCCTGCGCAACGCTTAACCGCTACAATGTGCGTCTTTATGCATTGACTGATTGCCATGACCGAAAAGCGCCCGACGCTCACCCTCAAACCCAAGGCCAAGGCGGCCGGTGCCGGCCCCGCGCGTCCGGGGCAGAAGCGGCCGGGCGGGCCGGGCCGGCCCGCGGGCGGCCAGGGCCAGGCGGCCGGTCCGCGCAAGGCCGGACCGCGTCCCGAGGGACGCCAGGACGGACGCCAGGAAGGGCGCCAGGACGAACGCCGTCCGGACGAGCGCCGCCCGGCGCCGCGCAGCGCCGAGCGCGCGCCGGCCCCGGCTCCGGTACCGGTTCCATCTCCTGCCCCGGCGGCACCGAGCCACCAGGGCGAGGCGCGCCTGCGCCACAGCCACGAGGTCAAGGTACCGGTCCAGCTCGGCTACCGTCCCGACCTGAAGGCGGATTCGCTCGCCTTCGCCCTGCTGGGCGCGGCCGCCAGCCTGGCCCGGGTGCGCGCCGGCATCGCGCTGCCGCAGGCGCTGGCCGAGGTATTCGCCGACTACGACGCTACCCCGCAGGCGCGCGGCGCGATCCAGGACATCGCCTACCGCGCCATGCGCCGGCTGGGGCGCAGCGAAGTCTTGCTGGCGCTGATGACCAGCAAGGCGCCGGAGCCGGCCATGCTGGCCGGCCTGCTGCACTGCGCGCTGGCCCTGCTCGATCCGCCGCAAGGGGAGCCGGCGCCCTACGAAGCCTTCACCGTGGTCGACCAGGCCGTGGGCGCGGCCGCCGCGCACCCCGACTTCGCCCACGCCAAGGCGATGGTGAATGCCGTGCTGCGGCGCTTCCTGCGCGAGCGCGTCCAGCTGGTCGAGGCCGCGCTGCGCGAGCCGCTGGCGCAGTGGAACTACCCGCAGTGGTGGACCGACGCCGTGCGCACCGCCTATCCGCAGGACTGGCAGGCCATCCTCGAGGCCGGCAACTGCCAGCCGCCGTTGACGCTGCGCGTGAACCGGCGCAAGACCGATGTGGACGCTTACTTGCGCCTGCTGGCCGCGGCCGGCATGGGCGCGCGCCAGGTGGGGCCGTGGGCCGTGCGCCTGGACCAGGCCGTCAACGTCGCGCAGATCCCCGGCTTCGCCGACGGCCTGGCGTCGGTGCAGGACGCCGGCGCCCAGCTGGCCGCGCCGCTGCTCGACCTGGCCGACGGCATGCGCGTGCTCGACGCCTGCGCCGCCCCGGGCGGCAAGAGCGGCCACATCCTGGAGACCGCGGACGTCGAGCTGACCTCGCTGGACGTCGATGCGCGCCGCCTGGTCCGCGTCGACCAGAACCTGCAGCGCCTGGGCCTGCATGCGACCGTCAGGGCGGGGGCCGCCGAAGACGCCGGATGGTGGGATGGTCGTCAATACGATCGTATCCTGGCCGACGTGCCGTGCACGGCCTCCGGTATCGTGCGCCGCCACCCGGACATACGCTGGCTGCGCCGCAAGAGCGATACCCACCAACTTGCAACACTTTCCGCCAAAATACTCGACAATCTTTGGCGAATGCTGCGGCCCGATGGTAAATTGCTGTTCGTGACATGTTCGCTCTGGCCGCAAGAATCGGAAGCGCAGGCCGCCGCCTTTGCGGTGCGCAATGGTGCAGTCCGACTCGATGCACCGGGCCAACTGCTTCCCAACAGCGGCGCCGGGCAGGATCATGACGGTCTGTTCTACGCCCTGTTTCACAAGGCTGGAGCGTGAGACTTCCCGACAACGCTTTTTAAGGCTCTGGCCCTAGTGACTTTACGATTTTTCCGACTCCTCGCCTGCCAGCTCATGCTGGTCTTCGCATGCGCCAGCGCGCAGGCGGCCGACGGGATCGAGATCACCCGCGCCAGCATCGAGGCCGCCGACGACGGCTACCGCCTCAACACCGCCTACTCCTTCGAACTGACCTACGGCCTGCAGCAGGCCGTCCAGCACGGCATGTCGCTGTACTTCACCACCGAGCTCGAGCTGACCCGCCCGCGCTGGTACTGGACCGACGACCGCGCCGTGTCCATCAAGCGCACCGTGCGCCTGTATTACCACGTGCTCACGCGCGTCTATTACGTGGTCGTGCCGGGCAGCCTGCAGCAACCCTTCGACACCCTCGAGGAAGCGCTGTTCTTCATCCGGCGCCCGGGGCGCTGGCTGGTGGCGCCGAAAGGCGCGCTCAAGACCGGCGAGGTCTACAACGTCACCCTGCGCATGTTCATGGACCGCGAAACCCTGTCGAAGCCGCTCCAGGTCGACGCCTTCAACAACTCCGACTGGCGCCTGTCGTCGAACAAGAAGACCTTCACCTACCGTGCGGAGTAAGCCGTGACCCAGGCCCTGCGTTACGCCCTGGTGGTCGGCAGCGCGATCGCCTCGATCCTGCTGTTCCTGCTGGCCTCGGCGTCCGACAACTCGGACTTCTTCGACCGTAACTTCTACTGGCTGCTGGGGCTGAACGCCGCCGTGGCCGGCGCCCTCCTGATCCTCGTGATCGTCAACCTGGCGCGCCTGTATTCCGGCTACAAGGCCGGCCGCTTCGGCTCGCGCCTGATGGCGCGCCTGATGCTGCTGTTCGCCGGCATCGGCATCCTGCCCGGGCTGGTCATCTTCATGGTGTCGGTGCAGTTCGTCTCGCACTCGATCGAGAGCTGGTTCGACGTCAAGATCGAGGCCGCGCTGCAGTCCGGCCTGAACCTGGGCCACGCCGCGCTGGACGAGGCCCTGACCGACCTCGGCGCCAGCGCCGGCACCACCGCGGCCACGCTGGCGGGCCAGGACGACGAGGCGGCGCGCGCCATCCTGGCCCGCGCCGTCGAGGAGAGCAGCGGCATGCAGAGCGCGATGCTGCTGACGGCCGACGGCACCCTGGCGGGCGGCAGCTCCGAGGTGCGCGGCGCCGACCTGGCGCCCGACCTGCCGACGCCGCAGATGCTGCGCCAGGCCGCCATGCCGGGCGGCTATGCGCGCGCCGAGGGCGGCATCGACCGCGACCTGGCCAAGATGAGCGACGACCAGCCCAATGGCCTGGACGCCGTCACCGGCCTGCGCCTGCGCGTGGTGGTGGCGGTGCCGGAGCCGCCCGGCATGGCGCCGCGCTACCTGCAGCTGCTGCAGGGCGTGCCCGTCAACCTGGCCTCGAACGCCGAAGTCCTCAGCACCGCCTACAGCGAATACCAGGCGCGCGCCCAGGCCCGCACCGGCCTGCGCAAGATGTACATCGGCACGCTGACGCTGACCCTGCTGCTGGCGATCTTCGCCGCGATCGGCAGCGCGTTCCTGATCGCGCGTAACCTGGCGCAGCCGCTGCTGGTGCTGGCCGAGGGCACGCGCGCGGTGGCCGAGGGCGACCTGTCGCCGCGCCCCATCGTCGAGACGCGCGACGAGCTGGGCACGCTGACCCAGTCCTTCAACGCCATGACCGGCCAGTTGTTCGAGGCGCGCTCCGCCGTGGAGCGCAACCGCGCCGCGCTGGAAAGCGCCAAGGCCCACCTGGAGTCGGTGCTGGCGAACATGTCGGCCGGCGTGATCGTGATGGACGCCGACGGCGTCGTGGTCAATTCGAACGATGCCGTGCACCGCATCCTGCAGGTCGACATCGCTTCGCTGGCCGGCCGCCCGCTCGACGCGATCGACGGCATGGAAAGCTTCGCCAGCGCCGTCACGCGCGCGTTCTCCGCCCAGAGCGCGCAGTCGGCGGCGGTACGCGGCAGGGCGCCGCTGCGCGCGCACTGGCAGCAGCAGATCGAGATCCCGCGCCGTCCCGGCAGCGCCGACGACCACGACCTCACCCTG
Source organism: Massilia sp. (assembly GCA_031995805.1). Lineage (GTDB taxonomy): Bacteria > Pseudomonadota > Gammaproteobacteria > Burkholderiales > Burkholderiaceae_D > Telluria. The sequence goes on along the minus strand of DAMAFT010000165.1, from coordinate 2,231 downwards.
CTGGCGCGCGGCTCGCGCCTGCCGGTGGGGGCGGGCAGCGGCTTCATCGTGGTGTTCGACGACATCTCCGACGTGATCTCGGCGCAGCGCTCGGTGGCCTGGGGCGAGGTCGCGCGCCGCCTGGCGCACGAGATCAAGAACCCGCTCACGCCGATCCAGTTGTCGGCCGAGCGCCTGCAGATGAAGCTGGCCGACCGCGTCGACGCGCAAGGCGCTGAACTGCTGAACAAGGCCACCGACACCATCGTCAACCAGGTGGCGGCGATGAAGCGCATGGTCGACGACTTCCGCGACTACGCCAAGGCGCCGCCGGCGCACCTGTCGCCGCTCGACCTGAACGGCCTGGTCGAGGAAATCCTCAACCTCTACCTGGCCGAGGACGGTTCCGACATCATCCATCCGCAGCTCGCGTCCGGACTGCCGCTGGTGATGGGCGACCCCACCCAGCTGCGCCAGGTGATCCACAACCTGCTGCAGAACGCCCAGGACGCGCTGGCCGACCGCGCGCCCGGCGGCCCGGTGCCGCGCATCGACCTGGTCACGGAGGCGATCCACTACGTCGGCGCCGACGGCTGCACGGGAACGGCGGTGCGCCTGGCCATCGTCGACAACGGCCCCGGCTTCGCGCCGAAGATCCTGTCGCGCGCGTTCGAACCGTACGTCACGTCGAAGGTGCGCGGCACCGGACTCGGACTGCCGATGGTCAAGAAGATCGTCGACGAACATGGTGGCCGCATCGACGTTGCCAACCGCTCCGACGGAGCTGGCGCTTCGGTATCCATTTTGCTGCTAAAGTTAGCACCAGAGGCGAACTTGGCCGAAAGCGCGATTCGCGCATAGAATCTTGGCTGTAGGGTAAGCTTGAAAAAAGCGCCACACCGGTGGCGCTTTCGGACTTTCCCGTAGAAGATCAGGAAGGCATGACAAGATGGCGAACATACTCGTAGTTGACGATGAAATGGGCATCCGCGAGCTGCTCTCGGAAATCCTGGGGGACGAGGGCCACGCGGTGCAACTGGCGGAGAACGCGCAACAGGCACGCCAGGCTCGCCAGCAGGGCGCGCCCGACCTGGTGCTGCTCGACATCTGGATGCCGGACACCGACGGCGTCACCCTGCTCAAGGAATGGCAGCGCGACGGCCTGCTCACCATGCCCGTCATCATGATGTCGGGCCACGCCACCATCGATACCGCGGTCGAGGCCACGCGCATCGGCGCCCTGAATTTCCTCGAAAAGCCGATCGCACTGCAAAAGCTGCTGAAGGCCGTGCAGCAAGGGCTGGCGCGCGGCCAGGAAGCGGCGCGCGCGCCGGCCAGCGCGCCGCGCCCGGCGGCGTCGGCGACCGCCGCGCCGATCCCGGAACCGAGCGTGCAGGCGCAGCCGATGTACGCGCCGCAGCCGCAGGGCGTCACCGGCGGCGGCGCCATCGGCGTGGGCCGTCCGGTGAGCAACGGCGAGGCGCATGCGCACGGCTACACGCTGTCCTTCGACCTGCCGCTGCGCGAGGCGCGCGACGCCTTCGAGCGCATGTACTTCGAACACCACCTGGGCCGCGAAGGCGGCTCCATGACGCGCGTGGCCGAAAAGACCGGCCTGGAACGCACCCACCTTTACCGCAAGCTGAAGCAGCTCGGCGTCGAACCCGGAAAGCTGGGCAAGAAGAACGCCCAGTGACAGTCGCGCCATGACGACCGTCCCGGCGCCCGTGTGCGCCACCCTGGTCACCGGGCCGAGCGCCCAGGCCAGGGAAGCGGCGATCGCCGCCAGCCTTCCCGCCGCGCACCGCGCCACCGCCATCATCCTCGAGGGCCTCGCGCCCGGTTCCTCCCCGCTCGACGCGTTCTCCGACCGCCTGCATCCGGCCCGCATCGCGCCCGGTTGCCTGTGCTGCACCGGCAATCTGGTTTTGCGTGTAACATTGAATCGCCTGCTGCGCCAGCGTCCCGAGAGGCTGTTCATCGGCGTCGCCCGCGGCGAGCATCTTGATCAGTTGCGATCGTGGCTGCAATCCGAGCCATACGATCAGCTGTTGAGGCTGACTCCGGACTTGCAAGCCTGATGCCCCTGCCGCACCGATCCATGCGTAACATTGTGTAGCGCTTCTTGAAATCGGTCCGGGCAGCCTTATCTCATAGTGGAAGTGGAATGCAAAAGCTGTCCGCCGCCGGGCAGCAACCCCGCACCCATCTGATCGAGTGAAGGAGTCATCATGAACATGATCTATAACAGC
>DAMAFT010000164.1:0-8219 GCA_031995805.1 Massilia sp. | reverse complement strand
GCTCGCCGGTCAGGCGCGAGCGGTCGTTCGGGTTGTAGGTCGGCCAGTTGGCCAGCGCCAGCACCTCGCCCGTGTGCACGTCCAGCACCACGGCGGCGCCGGCCTTGGCGTGGAACTTCTCGACGGCTTCCTTGATGCTGTTGAAGGCGATGTACTGCAGCTTGCTGTCGACCGACAGGTGCAAGTCCTTGCCGTCGTGCGGCTCGCGCGACAGGCCCACGTCCTCGACGATGCGGCCCAGGCGGTCCTTGATCACGCGCCGGCTGCCCGGCTGGCCGACCAGGTTCTTCTGCTGCGCCAGCTCCATCGCTTCCTGGCCGACGTCCTCGACGTTGGTGAAGCCGACCATGTGCGCCATCACCTCGCCCTGCGGGTAGAAGCGCTTGTATTCCTTGCGCATGTCGATGCCGTCGATGCCGAGCTTCTCGATCTTGGCGATGACGTCCATCTCGACCTGGCGCTTCAGGTAGACATAGCTGCGGTCCGAGGCCAGCTTGCGCAGCAGCTCCGCTTCCGGCAGGTCGAGCAGGGTCGCCAGTTCGCGGATCTTCTCGGGCGGCGTGCCCTTGATGTCCTCGGTGAACGCCGATACCGACTTGACCGGCAGCGACGAAGCCAGCACGACGCCGTTGCGGTCGAAGATCTTGCCGCGCGTGGCCGGCAGTTCCTGGGTGCGCATATAGCGGCTGGCGCCCTGCTTCTGCAGGAACTGGTCGGACACGCCCTGCAGCCACAGCGCGCGGCCGGCCAGCGCGGCGAAGGCCGCGAACAGGACGAACAGGACGACGCGCGAACGCCAGTCCGGCAGGCGCACGGCCAGCACCGGGCTCTTGGTGAAGGCCACGCCTTTTGCGGCCGCGACGCGCGCGCCCTGGGTGCCGGTCTTCATTTGCCGCCTTCCGTCAGGTACTGGGTGCGCGCCGGAGTCAGGGGCGCCATGTTCAGCTCGGAACGCGCGATCTGCTCGATGCGTTCGTTCTTGCCCAGCGTGGACTGGTCGAGCTGGAGCTGGGTCCAGTCGATCTCGAGCTGGCGCTGCTGCTGCTGCGTGCGCTCGAGGTCGATGAACAGGTGGCGCGCCTGGAAGCGCGCGTTCACGACCGACAGCGCGCACCCCACCAGCAGCGCGGCCAGGACGACGTTCAGCTTGCCGCTCATGCCGGCGTCTCCAGGCGTTCGGCCACGCGCAGCACGGCCGAGCGGGCGCGCGGATTGGCGCCCACCTCGGTGTCCGAGGGCTTGGTCTTGCCGATCAGCTTCATCAAGGGCTGCGGCAGGTCGACGGCGCGGATCGGCAGCCGGCGGTCCGGCTGCTCGACCTTGGCCTTCGACGCCAGGAACTGCTTGACCATGCGGTCTTCCAGCGAGTGGAAGCTGATCACGGACAGGCGCGCGCCGGGCGCGAGCAGGCCGAAGGCGGCGCTCAGACCTGCTTCAAGGTCCTCAAGCTCTTGATTGACGAAAATCCGGATAGCCTGAAAGGTGCGAGTTGCCGGATCCTTGCCTTTCTCCCGGGTCTTGACCGCGTCTGCCACGATTGCGGCAAGCTGTCGTGTGCTTGAAATTGGCTCGATTGCCCGGCGAGCAACAATCGCCTTTGCAATCTGAAAAGCAAACCGTTCTTCCCCATAATCGCGAATCACCTTTTCCAGTTGTCGTTCCGGCACCCCGGCCAGCCATTCGGCGGCCGACATGCCCCGGGTCGTATCCATCCGCATGTCCAGGGGACCGTCGTTGCGGAAGCTGAAGCCGCGCCGCGCATCGTCGACCTGCGGGGACGAAATGCCCAGGTCGAGCAGGATGCCGTCGACCTGGCCAATGCCCCGCGCCGTAAGCGCGTCGCGCATCGTCGCGAAACTGTCGTGCACGATCGAAAAGCGCGGGTCGTCGACCTGCTGCGCCGTCGCGATCGCCTGCGGATCCTTGTCGAAGGCGATCAGGCGCCCCCCGGGCGCCAGCTTCGACAGGATCAACCGGCTGTGACCGCCACGGCCGAACGTGCCATCTATATATGTACCGCCAGTACGTGGGCCATCCAGCGACAGCGCATCGACTGCTTCATCGAGCAGCACCGTACGATGCTGCAAATCAGGCACCTGAATCGGATCCATGCAGGGCCTTAAAAGGAGAAATTGGAAAGGACATCGGGCATGCCGCCCGCGACGGCTTCGGCCTCGTTTTCCGCCAACCTGGCGGCGTCCCAGATCTCGAAATGGGTTCCCATCCCGAGCATCATCACTTCTTTCTCCAAACCAACGGCCTTGCGCAATTCGGGCGACACAAGCACGCGGCCCGCACCGTCCATCTCGACATCGCACGCATTCCCCAGGAAAATGCGCTGCCACGCCCGCGCCGACATCGGCCAGGCGGCGATTTGTTCGCGGTGTTCTTCCCACACGGGGCGCGGGAAGAACAACAGGCAACCATGCGGGTGTTTCGTGAGCGTCATACGGCCTTCACACTGCTGCATCAAGGCGTCCCGATGCCTGGCCGGTATTGACATCCGGCCTTTCGCATCGAGATTGATCGCTGACGCGCCCTGAAACACGTATTTACCTAGTTTGGAGAGTTATCAATCTGATTATTTTCTGGGCGCTGGGAAATCCTTGGATCTCCCACAAAACTGCACTTTTTGCCACCGTTTCCCACTTTAGTGGAAGCGTTGTCTATGGTCAAGCGAATTCACGTTTGGAAAACGTGGAAATTGCCAATGAAACCAATGACTTAGCGCACATAGTTGACGCAAGCTCAAGTAAAAATACTGAGAAAAATTAGGCACTTAGGATAAACAATGCATGTGCTACCTCATCTACACACATGTGTTTCATGTTTGATCCAGCGCAAATATTTACTTTTGGTAACACTCATTGGGTAAGATGAGGCAACATAGCGCGCCAATTCAGGAACCTTGCGAAGTTGGTTGCTTGAAATGCAATAAATCGCACGCGCCAATTGTTGACTTTTCGAGGTCCCCAGCGCGCATGGAATGCGGCATTTCCGGCCACGTTGATTTTCCTTCTTTTCAATATTGCAATGGCGCAGGACGCCACCATGTGACGGACACGCTTATTAATAGGAGGCAATATGTTCGGCACTGCCCATCCCCGGCCGCCACAGCGCAAGGAAGTTGCGATGCAGATCGTGCAGCAGGAGCAGCGCGCGTTCGACAAGACCCTGACCGTGGACCTGCCGGACGGCGACGTGGCGCCACCACCACCGGTGCAGGCGATCCGCTTCGAGGTGGCTTATACCCTGGAGGAATATCTTTCCGTGCTGGGCGAGCACGTGGCTTTCCTCTTGCGCCACGCCGGCCCGGCGCAGCGCCGGCGCGCCGTCCTGTGGCCGCTTGCCCTCGGCGCCGCCGCGGCGGCAGCGGCCTGGCTGGCTGGTCCGGGCTGGATCGGCACCACGCTGGCGCTGGCCGGCGTCGTTGCCCTGTGCAGCCTGCCGTTCGCCGCGCCTTTCTGGGTACTGGCGTTCGGCACGCCGGTCTTCCTGTTCAAGAAGCGCCGCATGCCGCTGTGTACCTTCCGCATCGACCAGCACGGCATCGAGCGCAGCAGCCGCACCGGGACGCTGGCGCATTCCTGGGCCGACGTGCGGATGGTGCGGCGCTACGGACGCGCCTACCTGCTGTTGTTCGCCAGGGGCGCGCTGCCGATTCCCTTGCGCTGCCTGGACCAGGGACAGCAGGAAACGCTGCGCAGGTTCATGCTGGCATACTGCCGTTCATAATGGCTTTCTTGCCGTAAGCGTTCATCCTTGACAGGTTTCAGGCATGCCCAACAAACTTTCGGACGCCACCACGTGGCCTACGCTGGTGCAGAACGCCTGATGGAATGGGGCTGCTGCATCCAGCGCCTGCAGCAAAGGATTACCGTGGCCGACCTGTCCCGCCGCCCCGGCATCTCCGAACCGACCCTGCGACGCATGGAGCGCGGCTGGATGCTGGATGGCGGACGGCGCTGCACGAGCGCGTGCGCCCCATGCGCGGCATCCTGGGCGCCGGCTGAAGCGCCTGCCCGGCGCTACTCCTCCAGCTTGACGTCCTCGCTCTTGGCATCTTCCATCGCTTCCGGCTCGAGCACCTCGGCTTCCTTGTTGAAGCGGATGAACAGGCCCCAGCCGGCCATCAGGATGCCGGCCGCGACCAGCACCGAAGCCGCATGCGGCAGCAGTTCCGGTTCCTCGTGCAGGGCCTTGAAGATGCCGACCAGGCCCTCGATCGACAGCGCGACGACCACCACCACCATGAAGCGCGACAGGTAGCGGCGCACCCGCGTCGGCGCGCTGATGTGGGCGTCGCGCACCACCTCTTCCTCGTTGATGGTCTGGGCGATCTGCAGCGAGACGACCGCGATGGCCAGCAGGCCGATCGCCTCGATCGCCTGGTTGGCGCTCTCGGACGTCTCGCCGCCGATGCCCCCCAGGCAGGTCTGGACGGCCAGCCAGGTCAGCAGGACCGAGACGGCGATGAACAGCAACGCCATCACGCTATGGGCGAAGCCGAAGAAACGGTTCAGGAAGGTCAAGGCAGCCCTCGTCAATAATAAATTGATAATATTGACGGGATTGTGCCCGATCGTTCGCCGGGATGCCCACACGGCTGACGTCATTGTCCCGGCGCCTCCCAGGAACGCGCATGGGCCACCGCGCGCGCCCAGCGCGCCATCAGTTCCTCGCGGCGCGCGCGCGGCATGGCCGGTTCGAAGCGGCGCTCGACGCGCCACTGCGCGGCGAGTTCCTCGCGCGACGCCCAGAAGCCGACCGCCAGGCCGGCGAGATAGGCCGCGCCGAGCGCCGTCGTCTCGGTCACCTGCGGACGGATCACGGGCAGGCCCAGCAGGTCGGCCTGGAACTGCATCAGGAGGTCGTTGCGGGCGGCGCCGCCGTCGGCGCGCACCTCGTGCACGGCGCAGTCGACGTCCTTCTGCATGGCCTCCAGCAATTCCGCACTCTGGTAGGCGATCGCCTCGATGGCGGCGCGGGCGATGTGGGCCGCCGTCGTCCCGCGCGTCATGCCGACGATGGTGCCGCGCGCATAGGCATCCCAGTGCGGCGCGCCCAGGCCGGTGAAGGCCGGCACCAGCATCGTCCCGCCGCTGTCGGGCACGGACTGGGCCAGCGCCTCGACATCGGACGAGGCGCGGATGATGCCGAGGCCGTCGCGCAGCCACTGCACGGTGGCGCCGCCCATGAACACGCTGCCTTCGAGCAGGTAGTCGGTGCGGCCGCCGACGTTCCAGCCCACCGTCGCCAGCAGCCGGTTATAGGACTGCGGCGGCGCGTCGCCCGCATGCATCAGCATGAAGCAGCCGGTGCCGTAGGTATTCTTGACCATGCCGCGCCGGTGGCAGGCCTGGCCGAAGGTCGCGGCCTGCTGGTCGCCGGCGATGCCGGCGACCGGGATCGCGTGCCCGAACCATTCCTCCGCCGCCATGCCAACCGTTTCGGCGCTCTGCACCACTTCCGGCAGCAGCGCCGCCGGCACGCCGAACAGCGCCAGCAGTTCCGGATCCCAGCGCAGGCTGTTGATATTGAACAGCATCGTGCGCGCGGCATTGCCGGCATCGGTGACGTGGCGCCCGGTCAGCCTGTACACGAGCCAGCTGTCGACGGTGCCGAAGGCGAGCTCGCCGCGCTCGGCGCGCACGCGTGCGCCCGGCACATGGGCCAGCAGCCACTGCAGCTTGGTGGCGGAAAAATAGGCGTCCAGCTCCAGCCCGGTCTTGCGCTGGATCAACGGCGCCTTGCCGGCCTCGCGCAGCGCGTCGCACAGTCCCGCCGTGCGGCGGTCTTGCCAGACGATGGCGTGGCACAGCGGCGCGCCGGTGCGGCGGTCCCACACGACCGTCGTCTCGCGCTGGTTGGCGATGCCGATGGCGGCGACCTCGGCGGCGGCCACGCCGCTGTCGCGCAGCACCTGGCGCGCGCAGGCCAGCTGGCTGTTCCAGATGTCGAGCGGGTCGTGCTCGACCCAGCCCGGCTGCGGGAAATGCTGGGGAAATTCCTGCTGGGCGCTGGCGACCATCTGCCCCGCGCGGTCGAACAGGATGGCGCGCGAGCTGGTGGTGCCCTGGTCGAGGGCAAGGATGTAGCTGGTCAAGGTGTCTCCTTCCGGTGTGCCCCCCCGACAGGGGTGCCGATACCGCCATTGTGCCGCCTTTTTGCCACGCTTTTGTCATGTTCGGCGCGCGGGCCGGATACCGGCGGTGGCTGTGGCAGTGTCATCGGCGGTATGGCAAATCCGCCACAACCTGTCTTTTGGATTGCATTGCGGAAATCATGTTGCTGCTAAAATTGCTGCGATATTGACACCCCTCCGGACCATTCAATGAAGAATTTGAACATCGGCGCCCGCCTCGCGCTGGGCTTCGGCCTGGTGCTGGCGTTCACGACCCTGATGACCGCCGTCGGCGTCTACCAGATGCACTCGGTGGCGGACGCCACCCATGCCGTCATGAAGGACCCGCTCGCCAAGGAGCGCTTCGTCTCCGACTGGTACCGCCTGATCCACACGAGCGTGCGCCGTACCTCGGCCATCTCGAAGAGTACCGATCCCTCGCTGGGCGCCTTCTTCGCCGACGACGTCGCCGCCTCGACCAAGGAAATCAACGCCCTGCAGAAAAGCATCGAGGCGCTGGTCGACAGTGCGCAGGAGAAGGAAGCGCTGGCGCGCATCGCCACGGTGCGCCAGCCCTACCTCAAGGCGCGCGACGGCATCACGGCGCTGAAGAAGGAAGGGAAAATGGACGAGGCGGCGCAGATGCTGGCCGCACAGTTCCAGCCCGCGGCCCAGGCCTACCTGGGCGCGCTGGGCGACTTCCAGCAATTGCAGCGCGCCGAGATCGACCGCCGCGCCGGCGCCATCGACGTCCTGTTCCGCGCCAACCGCGACGTCCTGATCGGCTTCGGCGTGCTGGTGCTGGCCGTGGGCGCCCTGTGCGCCTGGTGGCTGACGCGCGGCATCGTGGTGCCGCTGAACCGCGCCGTGCAGATCGCCTGCAGCGTCGCCAACAACGACCTGCGCAGCGACATCGAAGTCACCGGCAGCGACGAGACGGGCCGCCTGCTGGCCGCCCTGCAGACCATGAACACGGGCCTGGCGCGCATCGTCGGCCAGGTGCGCGACGGCACCCACCAGATCGCCGGCGCCTCGGGCGAAATCGCCGCCGGCAACCTCGACCTGTCGGCGCGCACCGAGCAGCAGGCCAGCAGCCTGGAAGAGACGGCGGCGTCGATGGAAGAACTGACGTCCACCGTGAAACAGAACGCCGACAATGCGCGCCAGGCGAACCAGCTGGCCGCAAGCGCCTCGGAAGTGGCGATCCGCGGCGGCCAGGTGGTCGGCCAGGTGGTCGACACGATGGAACAGATCAACGCCTCGGCGCGCAAGATCGTCGACATCATCGCCGTCATCGACGGCATCGCCTTCCAGACCAATATCCTGGCGCTGAACGCCGCCGTGGAAGCGGCGCGCGCGGGCGAGCAGGGACGCGGCTTCGCGGTCGTCGCCGGCGAAGTGCGCACGCTGGCGCAGCGTTCGGCCACGGCCGCCAAGGAGATCAAGGAACTGATCGGCGACTCGGTGGGCAAGGTCGATGCCGGCAGCAGGCTGGTGCAGCAGGCCGGCATGACGATGGCCGAGGTGGTCGACAGCATCCACCGCGTCACCGACATCATGGGGGAAATCACCACGGCCAGCGTGGAACAGAGCAGCGGCATCGAGCAGGTGAACCGCGCCATCGCCGACATGGACAGCGTGACGCAGCAGAACGCCGCGCTGGTCGAGCAGGCGACGGCCGCGGCGGCCGCCATGCAGGAACAGGCGCAGGCGCTGGAAGACATGGTGACCGTGTTCAAGCTGGACGAGGATGGGGTCGCGGCGGCGGCTCCGGCGCGGCGCCTGCTGGCGGCGTGAAGGTGCGGCGGGGACGGCGCGACCGCCCCGCGATACGGGCTGCATTGCCGTCGGGTGCGCACCCCGTGCGCACCATCGCCGCCGCCATGAAAAAAGGCACCGTCGCCGGTGCCTTGGAATACAGTGTAAAGCAGGCCGATAGGCCGGATTCTGTGTAGTGGTTGCCCACTATGACAGCCATTCCTCTAGGCGCCGAATTACTCCGGCGCTCAAGCTTCCTACCCGCACGCTCCGCGAGCAACCTCAACGCGTGCCTATTTGGAATTGCTCCAGGTGGAGGTTACCGCGTTTCACCGTA
>DAMAFT010000163.1:0-8227 GCA_031995805.1 Massilia sp. | reverse complement strand
CGCCGGTCGACAGCGGCAGGCCGGCCTTGATCAGCGCCTGGCGCGCCGGGGCCTGACCCTGGCCGGCCATCAGGCAGTTGCCGAAGTAGACGTGTTCGACCAGGCTGGCGTCGACGCCGGCGCGCTCGACGGCGGCCTTGATCGCCACCGCGCCCAGGTCGCTCGCGGATTTCGAGGAAAAGTCGCCCTGGAAGGCGCCCATCGGGGTGCGGGCGGCGCCGACGATAACGATAGGATCATTCATTGTGCATTGTCTCCAGATAGGGGGAAGGCGGCGGGCAGGCCGCCGCGCCGGGGTGCTGCCGTTGCCGGAAGCGGATCTGTTGCGGATACGGGAACACGTCTTCGACCTCGCCGGCCAGGATGCGTTCCTTGTGCGCCTGCCACCAGGCGCGCGTCAGCAGCGCGGCGTGGTGCGCCAGGAAGTGCTTGCGGATCTGCGGGCTGCCGAGCAGGAAGCGCTCGAACTGCTCGGGGAAGACGTCGTGGCGGCCGACCGGGTACCACGGTTCCGACGCCATCTCGTCTTCCTCGTTGCGCGGGACCGGGATGTCGCGGAAATTGCAGTCGCCGACGTACTCGATCTCGTCGTAGTCGTAGAACACCGCGCGCAGGTTGGGGCCTTCCCCGACGATGCCGAAGTTCTTATACAGCATGTCGCCGGGGAAGATGTTGGCGGCGACCAGGTCGCGGATCGCATTGCCGTATTCGACCACGCCGCGCTCGACGCGGGCGTCGTCGCCGGCCTGCTGGGCGTCGGCCAGGAACATATTCAGCGGTACCATGCGCCGCTCGATGTACAGGTGCTTCAGGACGATGCGGTCGCCCTCGATCGCGACCAGCGACGGCGCGAACCTGCGCAGCTCGGCCAGCAGTTCCTCGGAAAAGCGCGCGAGCGGGAAGGCGACGTCGGAATACTCGAGCGTGTCGGCCATGCGCCCCACACGGTCGTGGTGCTTCACCAGCAGGTACTTGCCCTGGATGGCGGCGCGCGTCGTCTCCTTGGGCGGCGGATACCAGTCCTTGATCGCCTTGAACACGTAGGGGAACGAGGGCAGCTCGAACACCAGCATCACCATGCCGCGGATGCCGGGCGCGATGCGGAAGGCGTCCGAGCTGTGCTTGAGGTGCTGCAGGAAGTCGCGGTAGAACAGTGTCTTGCCCTGCTTTTGCAGGCCGAGCACGGTGTAGATCTCGCTGCGCGGCTTGTTCGGCATCAGGCTGCGCAGGAACTGCACGTAGCCCGACGGGACTTCCATGTCGACCATGAAGTAGGCGCGCGTGAACGAGAACAGCAGCGTCACGTGCTCCGGGTCGGTCAGCACCGTGTCCAGCACCAGCCTGCCGCCGTCGTCGTGCAGGACGGGGATGACGAAGGCATGGTCCCGGCTGCCGTTGACGGCGCGGCCGACGATGTAGGCGGCCTTGTTGCGGAAGAACAGGCTCGACAGCACCTGCAACTGCTGGTTCGGCGCGCGCTCGCGCAGGCCGAACGCGTCTTCCATGCGCGCCGCGACCAGTGCGACGTCGCCTCCGAGGTCGGCGAACGGGCGCTCCAGCTGGAAGTTGGTGACGATGCGCTGCAATGCGCCGTGCAGGCCGTCGGCCGCCGGGTAGTACACGCGCCAGGTCGGCGCCGGCTCGTCGGTCTCGATGTAGTCGGTCGACACGGCGGGGCGCACGAAGATGAAGTCGTTGCGGTAGTAGCTGCGGTGCAGCATGCGGCAGCTGACGGAATTGAAGAAGCTCTCGGCCAGCTCCGGGCGCTTGTGGCCGGTGAGCAGGCCGATGTAGTGCAGCTTGGTCTCGCGCCAGGTGTCGTCGCCGAGTTCGTCCGGCGCGTACTCGTCCTCGAGCGCCTGGACGCATTCCTGCACGCGGCGGTCGTAGAAGTCGATGCGCGCGCGGGCGGCGCGCTGGCCTTCGGCCCAGTCGGCCTGCTCGAAGTGGCGCCTGGCGGCCTGGCTGGCCTGGCGGAACAGGGAATAGTGACGGTCGAAGCCGTCCAGGATGGCGCGCGCGATGTCGAAGGCGATGCGGGACGACAGCAGCTTGGGGAAGGTGGACTGGGTCATCAATGTCTCGCGCAAAAAAACGTCCGGTGTCGCCAGCCCCGTCGTTCCCGCCTGCGCGGGAACGACGTTCGTGGCAGCGGGCTGGCGGCGGCCTGTTCGGCTCTATCGTATATGGACGCAGCCCGCGTCTCCCCTCTCCATAAACCGTTTACATCGTTTCGCCGAACAGCTCGCGCCCGATCAGCATGCGGCGGATCTCGCTGGTGCCGGCGCCGATCTCGTACAGCTTGGCGTCGCGCCACAGGCGGCCGACCGGGTATTCATTGATGTAGCCGTTGCCGCCCAGCGTCTGGATCGCCTCGCCGGCCATCCAGGTGGCCTTTTCGGCGCTGTACAGGATGGCGCCGGCGGCGTCCTTGCGCAGCGCGCGCACCGCTTCCGGCGAGCCGGCGCGGTCGCAGGCCTGGCCCACCGCATAGACGTAGGCGCGGCACGCCATCATCGTCGAATACATGTCGGCGATCTTGCCCTGCATCAGCTGGAATTCGCCGATCGCCTGGCCGAACTGCTTGCGCTCGTGGATGTAGGGGACCACCACGTCCATGCAGGCCGCCATGATGCCCAGCGGGCCGCCGGACAGCACGGTACGCTCGAAGTCCAGGCCCGACATCAGCACGTTGACGCCGCGGCCGACGCCGCCCAGCACGTTCTCGACCGGCACTTCGCAATCCTGGAACACCAGTTCGCCGGTGTGCGAGCCGCGCATGCCCAGCTTGTCGAGCTTCTGCGCGATCGAGAAGCCCTGGAAGCCCTTCTCGATCAGGAAGGCGGTCATGCCGCGCGGGCCCGCCTCGATGTCGGTCTTGGCGTAGACGACCAGGGTGTCGGCGTCGGGGCCGTTGGTGATCCACATCTTGGTGCCGTTCAGGACGTAGCGGTCGCCCTTCAGCTCGGCGCGCAGCTTCATGCTGACGACGTCGGAACCGGCGTTCGGCTCGGACATGGCCAGCGCGCCGACGTGCTCGCCCGAGATCAGCTTGGGCAGGTACTTGCGCTTTTGTTCTTCGCTGCCGTTGCGCTTGATCTGGTTCACGCACAGGTTCGAGTGCGCGCCGTAGGACAGGCCGACGGAGGCCGAGGCGCGCGAGATTTCTTCCATGGCGACGATGTGCGCCAGGTAGCCCATGCCGGTGCCGCCGTATTCCTCGCCGACGGTGATGCCCAGCAGGCCCAGTTCGCCCATTTTCTTCCACAGGTCCATCGGGAACTGGTCGGTGCGGTCGATTTCCGCGGCGCGCGGGGCGATCTCGCTCGCCGCGAACTGTTGTACCGCTTCGCGCAGTGCGGCGATGTCCTCGCCGTGGTCAAAGGTCAAGCCTGGCAGGTGCAGCATGTCGTCCTCGTTCTCGTCTGTGTTGTGGTGGGTGCCGAACGGGATGATAGCGCGGAGTGACGTTAACGTAAACGTCAACCAGGCATCGCGTGTCAGGCCGCGTCCTTGCGGTCGGCGTCCGCCAGCAGGCGCCGGCACTCGTCCTCGTGCACGGCGATCTCGGCCAGCGACATCTCGATGTCCGCGCGCTGCTGCTCGAGCGTCTGGCGCTGGTGCGCCAGCACGCCCAGGAAGCGGTCGATCTGGGCCACGGTATCCTTCGGCGTCTCGTACATGTCGATGATGCTTTTGATCTCCGACAAGGTCAGGCCCAGGCGCTTGCCGCGCAGGGTCAGCTTCAGGCGCGTGCGGTCGCGCGGGGTGTACACGCGGTTGCGGCCGCCCTGGCCCTCGCGTGTGGGGCTGAGCAGCCCCTGGTCTTCATAGAAGCGGATCGCGCGCGCGGTGATGTCGAACTCGCGTGCCAGTTCGGCGATGGTATAGGTCGTGGCCATGGTGTCCTGCAGGTCGAAAGGTGGCGGCATCCGGAATCGCTTAGAATCGGCATCGGCGCCCATGTTTTCCGTTTACGTCAACGTCAATGTCGATGTCAAGCGCATTGTAGCGCGCCGTTCCCGCCCAGCCCCGAAAACCGCGAAAGACCACGCATGAACGCTCTCGAATCGCAACTCGTCTATCCCTACGGCGACCAGGTCCCGCAACCCGGCGCCGCCGTCGACATCCTGCCCGGCCTGGCATGGGTGCGCATGCCGCTGCCCTTCGCCCTCGACCACATCAACCTGTGGCTGCTGGACGAGCGCGGCGGCGAGCGCGGCGAGCAGGGCGGCGGCTGGTCGCTGGTCGATGCCGGCGCCGGCACCGACGCCACCCGCGCCGCATGGGAACGATTGTTCGATAACGTCATGCAAGGGCAGCCGCTACGGCGCGTCTTCGCCACCCATTGCCATCCCGACCACGTCGGCCTGTCGGGCTGGCTGTGCGCGCGTTTCGGGGCGCCGTTCTGGACCAGCGCGGCCGAGTTCGCGTTCATGCGCATGATGGCGGCCGCGCTGCCCGGCGTCGACGGGCCGGCGGCGATCCCGCATTTCCAGCGCCACGGCCTGGCCGACGCCGCGCTGCTGGAGCAGATGGGCAGCCGCAGGAATTACTATCCGTCGCTGGTGCCGTCGGTGCCGGACGCCTATACGCGGCTGCAGGACGGCCAGCGGGTGCGCATCGGCGCGACCGACTGGCGGGTCATCACCGGCTTCGGGCATTCGCCCGAGCACGTCTCTTTATATAGCGAGGAATGGAAAGTGTTGCTTTCCGGAGACATGGTGTTACCGCGTATTTCGACCAATGTCTCGGTATTCGCGGTCGAACCGGAAGGCGACCCGCTGCGCCTCTACCTCGATTCCCTCGGCAAGTTCGCCGGCCTGCCCGCCGATACGCTGGTGCTGCCGGCCCACGGCAAGCCGTTCCGCGGCCTGCACGTGCGCATCGCCCAGCTGCGCGAGCACCATGCGGCACGGCTGGAAGAGGTACGCGCCGCCTGCGCCGTGCCCCGCTCGGCGGTTGACATTGTGCCATTGATGTTCCGGCGCCAGCTCGACGCCCACCAGCTCAGCTTTGCGATCGGCGAGGCACTGGCCCACCTGTACTACCTCTGGTATGACGGTAGTCTGGACCGTGTAACCGGTGCCGATGGCGTGATGCACTTTGAGTTGCGTCAAAGCAACGCCACATAAAGTGTGTGCGGTCGTAGAATTCGCGACAAAAATTTCCTATAATCAATATATTGCCCCGATAAATGGTATATTACGCCATCGCTTGTCGGATCGCGCCATGCTGTCGGCTATTTATTTCTGTAACGCAATGAAACAGGAGTGAGCACATCCGTGCTTTTTCCTGTAGGATATTTTTCACACTTATGATATTGAAGGCCGAAGAGGTCGGGAATTGCTGGACAGCATGTGAGAATTGATCAATACTCACATATTTGTTACTTAACGCGTTCCCAGCCGTCACATACGGTCTGATCAATGGAGCAACCGATGACGGCCATGCATGAACCCTTAGTGCCCCCCATGAATTCGACCAACGAGCGGGAAAGCTTCAGCGAGCGCCTGCAGCAAGCCCTGAGAAACGCCCACTATTCGCCGGACAGCCCGACCAGGCTGGCGCGCGAATTTAACATTCGCTTCGAGGGCCGTCCGATCACGGTCCACGCCGCGCGCAAATGGCTGGTCGGCGAAGCGATCCCGACGCAGGAAAAGCTGCGCATGATCGCCCAGTGGCTGGGCGTGCCGGCCGACTGGCTGCGCTTCGGCGGCTCGGAAAACGCCGGCGCCAATGGCGACCACGCCGACGGCACGGCCCGCTTCGAGTCGGCCGACGTCAAGCTGATCGCCGACCTGCAGCGCCTCGACGAACATCACAAGCAACTGGCGCGCGAGTTCATCCGCATGCTGGTGCGCATGAATCACCAGCAAAAATAAGCGTCCTTGTCCGGGCCGGATCGTACGGCTCGCAAGCATGGCCAGCAGCCCGGCGGCATCGACCGGGCTGCTGGCCATTTTTTCTTCCGCAGAGCAATTTTTCTCCAAATGAACGGCACAAATGGCCGAGTCTCGCGCATAATCGGGAGCGGCACCGGGAATGTTGCCGTGCAGCGAGCCGTACTTTTCCGCCAGCCCCCAGCCAAGTGTTATCGGTCAATAAGGATGCAGTCGCCTCATGATTAATAACTACAGCAACACCGCGCAGTTGAAAGACCTCATGACCGCGCCGCCGATGACGGCGGCCCAGCACGCAGAAATCATGCGCAAGCGAAACGAGCAGCGCAGGAAGATCGAAGACGCAAAGGAACAACGACAGGCCGAACGGGACCCGTACCGGGAACGCAGCTAAGTCTCACGGACGGCACCGTCCCCGCGGGACGGCAACGGTTCAGGCTTCCTTCATGCCGCCCCAGCGCGGGGCGAGCGTATTCTCCACGCCCAGCAAGTCCATGACGCGCGCCACCGTGTGGTCGACCATCTCGTCGATGCTGGCGGGGCGGTGATAAAAGCTGGGCAGCGGGGGAAAGACGATGCCGCCCATCTCGGTGACGGCGGTCATATTGCGCAGGTGCGCCAGGTTGAGCGGCGTCTCGCGCACCATCAGCACCAGGCGGCGCCTTTCCTTCAGCACGACGTCGGCGGCGCGCGCGATCAGGTTGTCCGACAGGGCGTGCGCGACGGCGCCCAGGGTCTTCATGGAACAGGGAGCGATCACCATGCCGGCGGTCGGGAACGAGCCGCTGGCGATCGATGCGCCGATGTCGCGGTTGCGGTGCACCACGTGGGCGAGCGCCTCGACGTCGCGCTTCTGCAGGCCGGTTTCCTGGTGCAGGGTGAGGGAGGCGGCGTCGGACAGCACCAGGTGGGTCTCGACGCCGGGACTGGCGCCGAGCCGCTGCAGCAGCCTGACGCCGTAGACCGCGCCGGTCGCGCCGGTGATGGCGACGACGATCCGGCGGGGAGGCATATCAGTCATTCTTCTTGAACATCGCTTGCAGCTCGCCCGACTCGTACATCTCGGTCATGATGTCCGAGCCGCCGATGAATTCGCCGTTCACGTACAGCTGCGGGATGGTCGGCCAGTTCGAGTATTCCTTGATGCCCTGGCGGACTTCCGCATCGTCCAGCACGTTGACGGTGGCGATGTTGTCGACGCCGCAGGATTTCAGGATTTGGATCGCGCGACCCGAAAAGCCGCATTGCGGGAACTGGGCGGTGCCCTTCATGAACAGCACGACGGGCGTGTTGGTCACGGTGTCTTTGATCCAGGTTTGTACGTCGCTCATGGTGTGTCGCCTCGGGGGAAAAAGTCGTTGATGGCGGCATTTTATAAGAAAACCGGACGGTGGGTGCACGGCCATTCCGGCCGCCGTCGCGGGAAAACGGCAATGTTTTAAGCCTGGCAACGATTCCCGATGGGGTATCATCGCGCGGACCGTCAATCACCTGGATATCGTCATGCCACAGCGCCCACCCGGCACGCCTTCGCCCGGTTTCAACTTCGCCGTCGCCGCCGTGCTCGGCCTGACCGGCATCGCCGACCTTGCCTACGGCATCTCGCACATGGCGTTCGGCCACCTGCTGACCGGCCTGGGCGCCACCGCCTATGCGGGCCTGCTGGTGCGCGAAGGCCTGCACATCCGCAAGACCGGCCAGCGCGCGATGACGCCCAAGCGCATGGCGCAGGCGGGATTCGCCTGCCTTGGGGTGTTCCTGTTGGGGATCATCCTCAAGGGCCTGGGCTGAGGGCTGGCGCGCACGGGGTGCGCACCCATTCAATCCAGCCGCTTGCCGAGGCAGGCCGACACGGCGCTCCCCGCGTACTTGCCGTAGCCCTCGACCGGCGCATAGCCGTGGCGCAGGTAGAACGCCACGGCGCGCGCATTGACCCTGCGCGTCGACAGCCAGATCTCCCGGTAGCCCAGCGCCACCGCCCGCGCTTCCAGCGCCGCCAGCAGCGCGCGTCCGGCGCCACTGCCCGGCCGCGCATACATGCGCTTGAGTTCCGCCACGCCGGCGCCAGGCTGCAACGGCCGCAGGGCGCCGCAGCCGCACGGCCGGCCGTCCGGGCCGCGCGCCAGCAGGAAGGCGGCGCCGGCGCCGCGCACGTCGGCGGCGTCGAACGACGACGTCCCGCTGTCGCCCGTGATCGCCGCCAGCGCCGCGTCGAGTTCCGCGACCAGCATGCGCGCATCCAGGCTGTCCGGATCGGCGGCGGCGCAGGCGATCACGGCGTCACTTCTTCAGCTTGGCGAACGCCGCCGCCATCGCGCCGCCGG
>DAMAFT010000162.1:0-8228 GCA_031995805.1 Massilia sp. | reverse complement strand
GAGATGGCGCTGCACGGCCATCCCGGCCTGTTCCCCGATCGCGCGCCAGTGTTCGCGCCGCAGCGCCGCCCGCTTGCGGTGCTTGGACGGCATGTCGGCCAGCGGCTTGACGTGGAAGGGCAGGGCGATGCGCCAGCCGCGGCCGTCCATGGCGGTACCGCCGAGGACTTGCCAGAAGCCGTCGTAGGCATTGGCGAAATGCGCGTCCGCGCCGCCGGGATCGCAGGCGCACTGCCAGGCCGCCTTGACGGCCACCACCTGGTGCATGCCGAGTGCCAGCGCGATGCCCTGCAGCGCGGCGAAGCAGAAGAAGCTGGGCGAGTTGTTCGGATAGGCGCGCTCGAAGGCGGCGAAGGCGCCGGCCAGTTCGGCGGCCTGGGCGCGGTGGCCCTGGTTGCGCGCGACGAAGGGCAGCATGGGCGCATCGACGCCGGCGAAGCGGCCGTCGACCCAGCTGAACGACAGCCGGTGCAGGCAGCGGCCGGCGGCCAGCAGCACGATGGTCAGGTCGCCTTCGGCATTCAGGCGCGAGGCCATTTCCAGCTTGATGTCGACCGGCGGCCCGTCCGCGGTGCCGCGCCACAGCAGCAGGCCGCCGTCGCGGTAGACGGCGCGCTGGTAGGCGGCGTCGAACGCCTGCTCCTCGAAGCGGTAGTGGGTGGCCACGCAGCGCACCCGCTCGCGCAGGCTCAGGCCCCTGGCCAGGTAGTCGCGGTGGCTCAGGTGGTGGAAGACGTCGTCGTGCACCTGGGTGAGGTGGTTACGGTAGATGCCGAGCGCCAGCAGGCGCACGTGCTCGCGGTAGAACAGCAGCACGCGCAGGCTGCGCGCGATGCAGGCCGACCACGAGGCGAACGGGTAGTGTCGGCGCGCCAGCCAGTGCCGGGCCAGGTGAGCGATGACCATTGCCTCCTCCGGGGAATGCGCGATGCGCGGACACGGCCATTCTCGGGCGCGTCCGGCGACGGGGCCTTGGGGGTGGACAAGTGCGGGGGGATGGCGGCGCCGGAACCGGCGCCGAAACGTGGAAGCCTTCGATCCAGGTCAAGCCCGAGGCTGACGATGTTTCTTAAATGCAGTTGACAGGCGGAATAACCGCCCGCGCGTCACATGGTGCCGATGGCCTTGCGCTTCTGGCGGCGCCAGCGCACCAGGCCGGCGGAATAGGTGCAGAAATAGGCGGCGCTCAGGCCCAGGCAGTACATCGTCAGCGGGCTGTCGGTGAAGCGCGGATTCGGCTGGTTGCTGCCCTGGTTCATGTAGATCTCGATGCCGAGGTAGATCACGCGCGCCACCAGCACCATGCCGACCAGCACGCCGAGGCGCTGGCTGGGCGTGAAGTAATAGCCCTGGTCGGTGTCCTCGAAACGGGTACGGCGCAGGCCGTAGACACCGAGGAAGACGCCCATCGCGGCGCCGCCGGCCAGCGCCACCAGCGCGTAGGGACGGTCGAGCACGCTGGCCGCCGGCACCAGCACCATGGCGCCGAATACCAGCAGGCCGGTGTAGTGGCGCGACATGATGGAACGCTGGCGCGCCATCTGGGTCTTCAGGCGCGAATAGATGCGCCAGACGAGGATCGGGATGAGGAGGAGGAGGGCGAGGGTGGTGATGCTCATTGTTGCTGTCAAATGGATGCGGTGCGCTTGCGCCAGGCCAGCAGGCCGAACGCGTAGCTCATGTAATAACCGGCCAGCACGCCGAAGATGACCAGGGTCAGCGGGCTGGTGACGAATTCGTGGTGGGCGAACGAACCCAAGGCATAGAACTCGTAGGCGCGCCAGGCCATGCGGCCCATGAACAGGGCGGCCACGGCCAGGCCGATCGGCGCGTTCGGCGTGAAATAGAAGTCGTCGCCGACCTGCTCGAACCGGGTCCTGCCGATTGCAATGTGGCCCAGTACGATGCCGACCGGCAGGCCGGCGGCCAGGCCCGCGAGGGCGATCGCATGGGTGCCCAGGGCAAACACGCCGAGCGCCAGCACCAGCAGCGGGAAGAAGACCAGCGTCGTGCGGTGGCGCCAGGTCTTCGAGCGCTGGCGGCTGGTCAGGCGCCGGACACGGCTGTACATGCGCCACAGGACGAGCGGAACGAGGACGGCGGCAACCATGGGAGTCGTCAGCATGGTGATCCTTTCTGTCGAATCCGCCATTGTAATCCAGGCGGACGGCGATCAAACGCTGCCGGTGGTAATGTTTTGGCTCGCCATCCCGGAGCCGGACATGACCGTTTTTCCCATCCAAGCCCATCGCGCCCCCGATCCCGCACCCATCGAGGAGCCGCCCGCCGACCCGTTCGAGCCGGCCGATCCGCACCAGCCGCCGATCCGTACGCCGCTGAACGACGATCCGGTACCGGATCCGAACCCGAGCGTGGCGCGTACGCTGCACTGACCGGCCATCCGGATTGCATCGACGCGTGCTGTTGCCATGCTTGTTATTTAGATGAATGTCTGATTGCGGCCCGGCGCGCATCTGCGGCCAGCGCCGCCATCAGGCGCTTCACCTTGTCCTCGTCCTGCGGCGTCGCCGGGTTGTAGACGACCATGCCGAGGTCGGGGCGGCCGTCGATCGTGAACGACGAGTATTCCATGGCGATGATGCCGGCCACAGGATGGCGCAGCTGCTTGGTGCCTTCGCCGTGCGAGCGTACGTCGTGCTCGCGCCAGAACGCGGCGAATTCGGGGCTGCGTCCGGACAGCTCGCGCACCAGGCCGTCGACCTCCGGATTGCCGCGCGCCCGCGTGGCGTCGGCGCGGAAGGCGGCGACGACGAAGCGGGCGACGCTGTTCCAGTCGAGCTGGGCGGCGCGGCTGTCCGGATTGCAGAAGATGCGGCGCAGGATGTTGCGCTGGTCGGGCGCGGCGCTGCCGTAGCCGAACACGGCGTCGGCGGCGCGGTTCCAGGCGACCACGTCCCAGGTCAGCGTCTTGACGAAGGCCGGGCTGGCGGGCAGGGCGTCGAGCATGCGCTGCAGGCGCGGCGACAGCGCGGCATCGTGCCGCCAGCGCGGCTCGGGAGAGCGGCCCAGCGCCAGCAGGAACAGGTGCGCGCGCTCGTCCTCGGTCAGCATCAGCGCGCCCGCGATGCGTTCCAGCACCTCGGCCGACGGCGCCCCGCCGCGGCCCTGCTCGAGCCAGGTGTACCAGGTGGCGCTGATGTGGGCGCGCTGTGCGACCTCCTCGCGGCGCAGGCCGGGCGTGCGGCGGCGCGCGGCCGGGTAGCCGAGGGCGGCCGGGTCGAGCCGGCCGCGCCGGTCCTTCAGGTAGGCGCCCAGCGCATTCTCGTCCACCGCCATGTCCATAGCCTGTTACTCCTTATACCCGTATAAGCTCACTACTTTACCCCCATGGGGCCTGCGTCGATAGTAGCGGCATTCGCAACCCATGAGGAGATCGACATGCGTGTATTCATTACCGGCGCCACCGGTTTCGTCGGCTCGGCGGTCGTGCGCGAGCTGCTGGACCATGGCCACGACGTGCTGGGCCTGGCGCGTTCCGACGCCGGCGCCGCGGCACTGGAAGCCGCAGGCGCGCACGTGCTGCGCGGCGCACTGGAAGACCTGGACGGCCTGCGCCGCGGCGCACAAGAGACGGACGGCGTGATCCACGCCGGCTTCCACCACGACTTTTCCCGCTTCGCCGAAGGCTGCGCGCTGGACCGGCGCGCGATCGAGACGCTCGGCGCCGCGCTCGAAGGCACCGGCAAGCCGCTGCTGGTAACATCGGGCACGGCGCTGGTCGCGCCGGGCCGGCTGGCCGTCGAGACCGATGCGCCGCATCCCGTCATCGAGGCGTTCCCGCGCGCGTCCGGGCACGCGGCCGAGGCGCTGGCGGCGCGCGGCGTGCACGCCTCGACCGTGCGCCTGCCCCCGTCGGTGCACGGCGCGGGCGACCACGGCTTCGTGCCGATGCTGGTCGGGATCGCGCGCGAGAAGGGCGTCTCGGTCCATGTGGGAGACGGCACCAACCGCTGGCCGGCGGTGCACCGCGTCGACGCGGCGCGCCTGTATCGCCTCGCGCTGGAACGCGCGGCGCGCGGCGCGCGCTACCACGCGGTCGCCGAGGAGGGCATCCCGTTCCACGCCATCGCCGCCGCCATCGCGCGCCGCCTGGGCGTGCCGCTGGAAAGCCGCACGCCGGAAGACGCCGCCGCCCATTTCGGCTGGTTCAACCGCTTCGCCAGCCTGGACGCCCCGGCATCGAGCCAATGGACGCGCGCCACCCTCGGCTGGCAGCCGCACGCCTGCACGCTGCTCGGCGACAGCGAACGCTACTTCCCCACCTGAGAAAAATCAAACCGGGGTCAGAGCCGGGGTCAGAGCCCTGTTTTTGGAAATTTCCCAAAATCGGGCTCTGACCCCGGTTTGCGTTTGCGCAGGTGCTGGGGGCGGTTGGCGTTAGTCGAACGCCCAGGAGTAGAGGACGTCCAGCGCGGTGTTGGTGCCGGTCTGGAGTTGCAGGGTGATGCGCGGGTTGATCTTGTAGCGCAGGCGGACCACGCTGGAGGCGGTGGCGGCGCCCTGTTCGAAGCTCAGGTACAGGCGCGAGGAGATCCGCTTGCCGACCGTGACCACGGTGTTTTCCAGGCCCGTGGCCTGGCCCGCGCCCTGGCGCACGCCCAGCTCGTCGACGCCCAGCGAGTTCGCCAGCTTGCTGGTGATGCCACCGGTGCCGCCCTTGCCGCCCAGCAGGGCGCCGGCCGCGGCGCTCAGGACGTCGGCCTCGTTGCCGGTGGTCGCTTCCATGCCGTGGCCCAGCACCAGCCAGGACAGCTTGTCGCTGTCCGGCACGTTCGGCGTCGACACCAGCCTGGCCGTCGGCGCCAGCGCCGTGCCGCGCACCTGCACGCCGGCTTCGACGTTGGTCTCGCTGAGCTGCTCGCCCTCGGGACGCTTGCGCACCGCCAGCACGTCGATCGACGGGTTGTCGTACGGGCCGCTGAAGGTGACGACGCCGCGATCGATCGACAGGCGCTGGCCGTAGGCGGCATAGGTGCCGCCGACGGTGCGCACGGTGCCGTTGATGCGCGGCGGATTGCCGCCCACCATGCGCAGCTGCACCGCGCCGGCCAGGTAGGCGTCGGCGCCCAGGCCGCGCACGTGGAAGTCGTCGCCCAGGTCGGCCGTCAGGTCGACCGTCAGCGGCACCGCCTTTTCCTTGGCGGCGACCGTCGGCTTCTGGGCGCCGCGGCCCAGCACGATCACGTCGTCCGACAGGGTCGGGCGGTCCTGCGGCGCGAATTCGATCAGGGCGCGGTCGGCGCGGAACTTGCCTTCGACGGCGAAGCGGTTGGCGTCGCGCACCACCGAGGCCTGGCCGCTGAGGATCACGGTGCGGTCCGGGCGCGACAGCGCCTCCAGCTTGTCGGCCACCAGCTTCAGGTTCATGGCCGCTTCGCCACCGGCGAAGCGCACGTTGCCCTCCACGCTGGCGCGGCCGCTGTTGCCTTCGAGGGCGAAGCGCTGCAGTTGCAGCGTGTCGCCCGCGAGCGCGGCGCGCAGCTGGCCGTTGCGCAGGCGCAGGCCCTGGTCCGGCCAGCGCACGGCCAGGCCGTCGCCCTCGATGGTGCCGTTCAGCGTGGGCGCGCCCACGGTGCCGCTGCCGTTGATTGCCGCGCGCAGGGCGCCGTCGACTTCCAGGCCCGGCTGGCCGAGCAGGGGCGAGACCCAGGCCAGCGAGCCGAGGTTGGCGTCGGCCGTCAACTTGAGCGGGCTGTCGTTGTCGACCAGGCCGCGGATCAGCTGCGCGGTGGCGTCGACCTTGGCGTTGCCCAGGCGCGTGCCGTCCACCGCCAGCTGGGCGCGCAGGGCGCCGCCGGACACGTCGGCGCGCAGGTCGAGCGTGCGCAGGCCCAGCACGACCGGGGCCGTATCGCCGGCGATCAGGTCGCCCTTCTCGCGGAACACGTGCAGGCTGCCGTCCAGCGCCGGCACGGCGCCCGCCGTGCCCGGGGCGCGCAGGTCGACCTGCCACTGCGCGCCGATGGTCAGGTCGCCGCGCAGGTTCTGGCGCACGGCGTCCGACGCCTGGGTCAGGTAGCTGACCGGCACGCCGGTGGCGCCGCCGCGGCTGGTCCAGCGCGGGCCGTTCTTGGCCAGCGATTCGAGCGTGACCGAGCCGGCCGGCAGGCGGATCGTGGCGTTGCTGAAGGCGATCTGCTCCGGATTGGCCAGGCCGGCCACGCCGCTGCCGGCGGGCGCCGCGATGCGCAGCGGCGCCGGGGCGGCCAGCGACAGCGCATAGCGGCCGCGGTTGGTCAGCCTATCCAGGCTGCCGGTCCAGGCATTGCCGCTCCAGCCGCCGTGCACGGCCAGCGCCGCGTCGAACGCGTCGCCGCGCGCGGCCGCGGAAATCGTGTGGGCGCCGCGCGTGCCGGTCGATTGCAGGCGCGCGCTGGCGATGCGGGTGTCGTTGCCGCTGCCGTCCCTGGCGGCGCTCACGTAGTCGCTGACCTGCACGTCGAGCGCCAGCGGATCGCTGGCGCCGCGGCCGGAACCGAGGTTGGCGCTGGCGCGCAGCGCACCGATGCTCTGCGTGCCCAGCACGCGGATCTTCTGGCCTTCCAGCGTGGCGCTGAGCGACGGCGTGTCCATGGTGCCCGACAGCGTGCCGGAACCGCGCAGCGCGCCGCCGAAGTCGGGGCCGAGGGCGCCCAGCTGCGGCGCGTCGATGCGCCAGGCCAGCGTGTCGCGGCCGCTGCCGAAGGCGCCCTTGGCGGCGACCACGTTGCCGCCCAGGTGCAGGTCGACGTCGGCGTTCGACACGTGGCGCTTGTCGGCGCTCAGTTTCGCGTAGCCCCACAGCGGCGAATTCGACAGCGTCGAGTCCTGCAGCGCCAGGTTCACCGATCCGCCCAGGTCGGCGCCGGTGCGGCCGCTGGCGTCGAACGTGCCGTTGATGCTGCCGGCCAGCGGCGAGCCGAAGGCGGCCGGGTTTTGGCGCTGCATGTCGCCCTTCGCGCGCACTTCGACGAAGCGGGCGTCGTCCTTGCCGCCCAGCCAGGCTTCGCCGCTGGCGTGCAGGCGGCCGCTGTTGTTCCTGCGTTCCTTGGCCACCCAGCCCAGGCTGGTCGCATCGACCTCGAAGGTGGTGCGCGGCGCCTGCATGGTGCCGGTGACGACGCCGTTCGCCTGCACGGCGCCGTACAGGTCGGCGCGCAGGGCGGCGAGCTGCTTGCCGTCGACGCGCCACGCGAGGCGTTCGCCCGGCTTGCCGAAGGCGCCCTTCAGGCCGACCGTGTTCTGGCCCAGCGCCAGCGTGGCGTCGACGTCGTCGACGTGGGTGGCGTCCGCTGACAGCTTGCCGCGGCCGGACAGCGGCTGGTCGAACACGCGGCTGCGGCCGACGTTGAAGCCGGCGGTTACCTGCCACTGCGGCGCCAGTGCGCCGGCGGCATTGATCTCGGCATTGATGTCGGCCTGCGGGAAGTTGCCGAAATCGGCCGGATTGAAGCGGCTGGCGACGGCGGTCGCCTTGAACGGCTTCTTGTCCAGCAGGTTCATCTCGCCATTCACGCGTACGCTGCTGCGCCCGGCCGACAGGCGCGCGTCGCGCACCGCAAGGACGTTGTTGTTCAACGCCGCCTGCGCCACCAGGCGCATGCCCGCGTCGGAAAGATTCACGTCGAGCGTCTGCGTGTCCTGCGTATTCGCGATGCGCAATTCGCCGGCGATCTTCGTCGGCTTCATGCTGGACTGGATCTGCTGCAGGTCGAAGCGCTCGGTGCGCAGCGCGAATTCGGCGGTGCCCAGGCCCTCTTCGCCCGGCTTGCGCTGCAGGCTGCCGCCGCCCGTGAAGCGGCCGGCCGCGCCCAGGTCGAGCAGCACGTCGGAGATGGTCAAGGCCGACAGGTTGCCGCCCAGCTGGCCGCGCATCGCGCGCAGCGGCAGGCGCTGCTGGTCGAGCGTGCCGGTCGGGCCGTCGTTGGCCAGGTTGACGGAGCCGGCGATGTTGCGGTTCGGGTCGAGCTTGACCGCCACCGCCAGGTTCAGGTCCGCGGTCGGCAGCGAGGGGCTGAAGAAGCCCGGGTCGATGTTGCGCGCGTTCAGGGTGAAGGCTTGCAGCGGGATGTCGGCGAACGGCGCCAGCACCAGTTGCCCGGTACCCTCGGCGCGCGCGGCCTTGCCGCTGGCGTCGATCACGGTGCGCTGCAGGTCGCCGCCGGCATGCAGTTTCAGTTGCGCGCCGATCGAGGCCGGCGTGACGGGCGGCGCCGGCTGGCCCGGCG
>DAMAFT010000161.1:0-8234 GCA_031995805.1 Massilia sp. | reverse complement strand
GCCTGCAGTTCCGCGCCATGTCCGACTTCCGCCCCGAGGCCGTGGTGCAGCAGGTCGCGCCGCTGCAGGGCCTGCTGGAAGCGCGCGGCAAGCTGGCCGACCTGCGCAACAAGCTGGCCGGCAACGACAAGCTGGAAGACATCCTCAACGACGTGCTGACCAATACCGAGAAGCTGGACAGCCTGCGCAAGCCGGCGGACGGCAAGGAGGAGCAATGAACGCCGTCCCGGCCCAGCCCCAGGCGCACGCCGTCGAACTCGATACCGGCCTGCTCGACCAGATCGTCGAGCAAAGCCGCGTCGCCAAGTCGAGCAGCGAGCATGCGCGGGCGCGCGACATCATTTCCGAACTGGTCAGCCAGGTGATGGAAGGGACGATGGTCGTCTCGACCAACCTGTCGGCGACGATCGACGCGCGCCTGGCGGAACTGGACCGGATGATCTCGACGCAGCTTTCGGCGATCATGCATGCGCCCGAGTTCCAGAAGCTCGAGCGCAGCTGGACCGGCCTGCACTACCTGGTGAAAAACAGCACCACCAGCGCCAACCTGCAGATCCGCATGCTCAACGCCAGCAAGCGCGAACTGGTGAAGGACTTCCAGTCGGCGCTGGAATTCGACCAGAGCACGCTGTTCAAGAAGGTCTACGAAGAGGAATTCGGCAGCTTCGGCGGCGCCCCCTACGGTACCCTGATCGGCGACTTCGAGGTCTCGCGCCAGCCCGAGGACGTGTACTTCCTCGAGCAGATGTCGCACGTGGCCGCGGCCGCGCATGCGCCCTTCATCACCTCGAGCGCGCCGGAACTGTTCGGGGTCGAGAGCTTCGGCGACCTGGGCCGGCCGCGCGACCTGGCCAAGGTGTTCGACACCGTCGAGTACGCGAAATGGAAGGCGTTCCGCGAATCGGAAGACGCGCGCTACGTCGGCCTGACCCTGCCGCGCTTCCTGGGCCGCCTGCCGTACAACCCGGTCGACGGCACCGCCACCGAGGGCTTCAACTTCGTCGAGGACGTGGACGGCACCGACCACCACAAATACCTGTGGTGCAACGCGGCCTACGCGTTCGCGGCCAAGCTGACCAAGGCCTTCGAGGACTATGGCTGGTGCGCGGCGATCCGCGGCGTCGAGGGCGGCGGCCTGGTCGAGAACCTGCCCACGCATACCTTCAAGACCGACGAGGGCGAGGTCGCGCTGAAGTGCCCGACCGAGCTGGCGATCACCGACCGCCGCGAGAAGGAATTGTCGGACCTCGGCTTCATCTCGCTGGTCCATTGCAAGAACACGGCGTACGCGGCGTTCTTCGGGGCGCAGTCGGCGCAGAAGGCGCGCAAGTACGCCAACGACGCGGCCAACGCGAACGCACTGCTGTCCTCGCAGCTGCAGTACATCTTCGCCGTGTCGCGGATCGCCCACTACATGAAGGCCATGATGCGCGACAAGATCGGCAGCTTCGCCGCCGCGTCCAACGTCGAGGACTACCTGAACCGCTGGCTGACGCAGTACGTCCTGCTGGACGATAACGCCAGCCAGGACCAGAAGGCGCAGTTCCCGCTGCGCGAGGCCAGCGTGCAGGTGGCCGAGGTGCCGGGCCGGCCGGGCGTGTACCGGGCCGTGTCCTTCCTGCGCCCGCACTTCCAGCTCGACGAGCTGTCCGTTTCGCTCCGATTGGTCGCGGAGTTGCCGCAATCGACCAAAGCTTGAATCCTTCATTCACCAACACTGGAGTAAGACATGGCAATAGACGTGTACCTGCAAATCGACGGCATCAAGGGCGAATCGGCCGACGACAAGCACAAGGACTGGATCGAGTGCAAGTCCGTGAACTGGGGCGTGCTGCAGCCGAAATCGGCCACGGCATCGACCGGCGGCGGCCACACGGCCGAGCGCTGTGAGCATGCCGAGATCGCCTTCACCAAGCTGGCCGACCTGTCCTCGCCGGTGCTGCTGCAGACCTGCTCGTCGGGCAAGACGATCCCCAAGGCCAGGCTCGAATTCATGCGCGCCGACGGCCAGGGCGAGCGCGTCAAGTACTTCGAGATCGAGCTGGAAAACGTCCTGATCGGCTCGATCAAGCCGGCCGTCGAGGAAGGCAACTTCCTGACCGAGAACGTGGGCCTGAAGTTCTCCAAGGTCAAGTGGAAATACACGCAGCAGAAGATCGGCGGCGGCGCCGGCGGCAACACCTCCGGCGGCTGGGACCTGGCCACCAACAAGACCGCCTGAGGCGCGCGTAGCGTTCCGGATCGCCCCCTTGCGCCCTGCGATGGCGCGTTCACCGCGGCCTCGCGCCGCGGTCTTTTTGCGGAGCCGCGATTGACCCCCTACCTGCCCGGCCTGCTCGAGCGCCTGATGGGCGAACGCCCGCCGGAGCCGGCCGGCCGCCACGGCATCGAGCAGCTCAAGGACAGCATCGTGCGCGACCTCGAGGCGCTGCTGAACACCCGTTCCGGCCTGGCGCCCGCCGGCCTCGACGGCTGGCCGCAGGCGCGCGCCTCGGTGCTCGACTACGGCCTGGCCGACTTCGCCGCGTTCAGCCTGTCCGGCAGCGAGGACCGCGCCGCCATCTGCGCCGGCATCAAGGATGCGATCGAACGCCACGAGCCGCGCCTGGCCGACGTCAGCGCCGTGCTCGAACCGGAGCTGGGCGCCGTCAACCGCCTGCGCTTCGTGATCCACGCGACGCTGCGCGCCGGCGGCGGCGCCGAGCCGGTCGACTTCGACGCGGTGTTGCAGCCGTCTTCCCTGCACTACAAGGTCGGCAAGACGGGCCGCCCGGTGCGCCCGTAGGCCGATGCCAATGCCGCCAACCCCAGCCAAAGGACCACCACGATGGACATCAACCTGAAGACCCTGATCGGCAAGCTGAACGACACCACGCGCGCCGCCGCCACGCGCGCGGCCGGCATCTGCGTCGGGTTCGGCCAGTACGAGGTCGAGCTCGAGCACCTGTTCCTGGCGCTGCTGGAGCAGCCCGGCAGCGACGTCGTGGTGGCGGCGCGCCAGGCCGGCGTCGGCATGGCCGCGCTGGAGGCCGACCTGCGCCGCGAAGTCGAGCGCCTGCCGGCCGGCAGCACGCGCACGCCGGTGTTCTCGCGCCACCTGCCGGTGCTGTTCGAGCAGGCCTGGCTGATCGCCTCGCTGGGCGTGCCGGCGGACGGCCAGCCGAACCGCATCCGCAGCGGCCACCTGCTGCTGGCGCTGCTCACCGAGCCAAGCCTGGCCCAGCTGGCGCAGCGCGCCTCGCGCCATTTTTCCGCGTTCCCGCTCGACCGCCTGAAGCACGATTTCGACAAGCTCACGCGCGATTCCGCGGAAGCGCCGCGCATCCCGGCCGCCGCCACCGCTTCCGGTGCTGGGCAGGACGGCGCCGGCGATCCGGTCGGCGCGCTGCAGGAGTCCGCGCCGGGACGCACGCCGGCGCTGGACCAGTACACCACCTGCCTGACGGCGCGCGCGCGCGAAGGCAAGGTCGATCCCGTGGTCGGGCGCGACGCCGAGATCCGCCAGGCCATCGACATCCTGCTGCGGCGGCGCCAGAACAACCCCATCCTGACCGGCGAGGCCGGCGTCGGCAAGACCGCCGTGGTCGAAGGCCTGGCGCTGCGCATCGCCGCCGGCGACGTGCCGGACGTGCTCCAGGGTGTCGAGATCCACACGCTGGACATGGGCCTGCTGCAGGCCGGCGCCAGCGTCAAGGGCGAGTTCGAGAACCGCCTGAAGAACGTCATCGAGGAAGTGAAAAAGAGCCCGCACCCGATCGTGCTGTTCATCGACGAGGCGCACACGATGATCGGCGCGGGCGGCACGGCCGGCCAGAACGACGCCGCCAACCTGCTCAAGCCGGCGCTGGCGCGCGGCGAGCTGCGCACCATCGCCGCCACCACCTGGAGCGAGTACAAGAAATACTTCGAGAAGGATGCGGCGCTGGCGCGGCGCTTCCAGGTGATCAAGGTCGAGGAGCCCGACGAGGACACGGCCTGCGCCATGCTGCGCGCCATGGCGCCGCTGATGGAGAAGCACTTCGGCGTGCGCATCTGGGACGAGGCGATCGTCGATGCCGTGCGCCTGTCGCACCGCTACATCAGCGGACGCCAGCTGCCGGACAAGGCGATCGGCGTGCTCGATACCGCCTGCGCCAAGGTGGCGCTGGGCCAGACGGCCACGCCGGCGCTGCTGGAAGACTGCATGCGCCGGCTGGAACGGCTGGACGCGCGCATCGACGCGCTGGTGCGCGAGCGCCATGCGGGCGGCGACCACGGTAAGGCGCTGGACGCCCTGCGCGCCGAACGCGCCGCCGCGGCCGAGCGGCAGGACGACCTGCGCGGGCGCTGGGACGCCGAGCAAGCGCTGTGCGCCGCGATCCAGTCCACGCGCGCCCGCCTGGAAGCGGCCGGCGCCGACGACCATGCCGCGGACGGCGCCGCGAATACCACCGACACTGCGCTGCTGCAGTCCCAGCTCGCCGAGCTGCGTGCGCTGCAGGGCGAGGCGCCGCTGGTGCCGGTGCAGGTCGACGGCCACACGGTGGCCGGCATCGTCGCCGCCTGGACCGGCATCCCGCTGGGGCGCATGGTCAAGGACGAATTGCGCACCGTGATGAACCTGCAGGGCCTGCTGGACGAGCGCATCCTGGGCCAGCGCCACGCCAGCGGCATCGTCGCCCAGCGCGTGCGCACGGCGCGCGCCGGCCTGGAAGACCCGAACAAGCCCAAGGGCGTGTTCCTGTTCGTCGGCACGTCGGGCGTCGGCAAGACCGAGATGGCGCTGGCGCTGGCCGACCTGCTGTATGGCGGCGAGCGCAAGCTCGTGACCATCAACATGAGCGAGTACCAGGAGGCGCACAGCGTCTCCGGCCTGAAGGGTTCGCCCCCCGGCTACGTCGGCTACGGCGAGGGTGGGGTGCTGACCGAGGCGGTGCGGCGCAATCCGTACAGCGTGGTGCTGCTCGACGAAGTGGAGAAGGCGCACCCGGACGTGCTCGAACTGTTCTTCCAGGTGTTCGACAAGGGCGTGCTGGAGGATGCCGAGGGCCGCGCGATCGACTTCCGCAACACGGTCATCATCCTGACCTCGAACGCGGCGTCGAGCCAGATCATGGGCGCCTGCCTGAACAAGCCTGCGGCCGAGCGCCCGGACCCCGAACAACTGGCGCAACTGGTCCGCCCGGCGCTGGCGAAGCATTTCAAGCCGGCCTTCCTGGGGCGCCTGGCCGTGGTGCCGTTCTACCCGATCGACGACGCCGTGCTGGCCGACATCATCCGCCTCAAGCTGGAGCGCATCCGCCGGCGCGTGCTGGACAACCACCAGGCCGCGTTCGAGTACGACGACGCGCTGGTGGCCGCCGTGCTGGCGCGCTGCACCGAGGTCGATTCCGGCGCGCGCAACGTCGACACCATCCTGAACGGCACGCTGCTGCCGGAGATCGCCGATGCCGTGCTGGCCCGGATGGCGGCCGGCGGCGCGATCTCCAGGGTCGCGGTGGGCGCGACCCGGGCCGGCAAGATCAAGTATGCCGTCGAACCGGCGTGAGGAGAGCGCGATGCTGAACCTGGAAACCTTGCTGGCGCCGATCGACGCTGGCCGTCCCTGCGGCGAGGACCTGGCCTTTTCCAGCGAGATCGACGCCATCGCGCGCGCGCGCCAGGCCGACGATCCGTCGCTGGAGCAGGGCGCCTGGGTCACCGAACTGAAGGAGGCGGACTGGAAGTTCGTCGCGAAGCAGTGCGCCCAGCTGATCGAAAAGCGCAGCAAGGACCTGCAACTGGCCGTCTGGCTGGCCGAGGCCGCGGCCAGGACGGGCGGGCTGCGCGGCCTGGGCGACAGCCTGATGCTGGTCGCGATGCTGTGCGAGCGCTGGTGGGAGTCGCTGTACCCGCTGCCCGAGGACGGCGGCTTCGAGCAGCGCATCGGTAACCTGGCCTGGGTGGCGGCGCGCATCGGCCCGTGGCTGCGCGCGATCCCGCTGACGGAAGGGAGCGAACCGTATGCGCTGGCCGACATCGCGGCGGCGCGCACGCAGGGGGGAGAGGCGCTGGCGCGGCTGGAGACGGCGCGCCAGCGCGGCTCGGCAGGCTTCTACGTGGGCTTGATGCGCGACTGCGAATACTGCGTGGAAGCGATCGCGCGGCTGGAGCGCAGCGTCGACGCGCGCCTGGGCGAGGAGGGCCCGAGCTTCGGCACGGCGCGCGCGGCGATGGAAGACCTGCACCTGTTCCTCAAGCCGCTGGCGGCGCCGCCCGCGGGAGCCGTGGCGGCGGCGCCATCCTCGAGCGGCGCCGTGGCGCCGGCACCGGCGGCCGTCGCCGTGTCCGGCGCGCTGCAGACGCGCGCCCAGGCGCTGGCCCAGCTGCGCGCGGTGGCGGAATTCTTCCGCCGCACCGAGCCGCACAGCCCCGTGGCCTACCTGGCCGACAAGGCCGCGCACTGGGGAGAGCAGCCGCTGCACGTGTGGTTGCGCGGCCTCGTCAAGGACGAGGCGGCGGTGGCGCACATCGAGGAAATGCTGGGGGTGGGGGGGAAGCCGGCGGGCTGACAGCCGCTCGCACAAAACGACGTCGCCCCTGCCTGCGCAGGGGCGACGCTCTTGGAGATTATTGCGCCGTAGAGGCAGCCTGTCCGGCCTTGGCAAGCTGGTCGGTCGCCCTGGCCACCTGCTCCTCGACGCGCTTCATGGCGTCGCGCGTCGACTGCGTCACCTGCTCGTAGCCGCGGAACGCATTCTCGATGGCGGCCTTGATGATCTCGACGGCGTTTTCCTGGCCCGGCTTGACGTTCTGGGTGACGTCGTAGATCAGCGCCGACAGCGTGTTCTTGGCTTCCACCAGGTGGGTGTCGGCGGCTTGCTGGAATTCGTTCTGGATGTCGGAGACGATCTGGCGCAGCTGCTCGCCGTAGGCCGTCGCTTCCGAGACGCCCGGCTGCATGCGCGACTGCAGCGCATCCATGGCCGCCTTCGGGTCCGGTGCCTGGCTCAGCTGGCGGCTCGCGGCCAGCGTGTTTTCCATCGACTGCTTGGCGGTCGCCATGTTCAGCGCCACGACCTGCTCGACGCCCTGCACGGCCTTGCTGGCCAGCGCGTTGAAGGTCTGCATCTGCAGGTCGAACAGGGTCTTGGTGGCGGATGCGAATTGCTCGGGATTGGTGAACATCGGTGTCTCCTCGTTGGTGCTGCAGGTGGAAGGGCGTGGCCGGTACTGCTCCTTTATATTCTTTGCTGAACTTCAATGTTGTCGATTATTTAGCAGGAACCCGGAATTCGCAACGGGCGTCACGATATGGACCGTCGAATTTCTCCCAGCCGTGGCCGAGCGGGACCTGCGAACAGGCGAGTTTGCCGTCCGCCTTGCTGCGCCACTGGTACCAGGGCGCCGGCGCCGCCTGCGCCAGCAGCGTGGCGCCCATCAGAAGGAATGCAATCGGGAATGTGCTCTTCATGGTCCGCCGAGCTTAACCGCTTGACGCCGCAAGTCAAGCAGGACGTCGTCCGGCGGCTTGACCTTGCCATCGTGGGAAGGTGTATGCTGGACCTGACGATCGGAGAACACGATGATGGACAGGCAATTGAATATCGGCGAAGCGGCCAGGGCGTCCGGGGTGACGGCCAAGATGATCCGCCACTACGAGGGGATCGGCCTGCTGCCGCCGGCGCGGCGCACGGAAGCGGGCTATCGCCTGTACGGCGGCCAGGACGTGCGGATGCTGCAATTCATCCACCGCAGCCGCGTGCTCGGGTTTTCGCTGGACCAGGTGCGCGACCTGCTGGCGCTGTGGCAGGACAAGGACCGCGCCAGTGCCGACGTGCGCCGCCTGGCGCGCGCCCATATCGACGAACTGGACCGCAAGATCGCGGAACTGGAAGCGATGAAGCGCACGCTCGCAACGCTGGCCGATTCCTGCCACGGCGACCAGCGCTCGGACTGCCCGATCCTGGACGACCTGGCGGCCGCGGGACACTGCTGCTGAACGGGAAGCGCAAAACGCAAAACGCCGCAATCCTTCTGCAAAGATTGCGGCGTTTTGCGCCGGAGATTCCGGATGGCCTGTCAGGCCGGTAGCATTTGGTGCCCACGGAGGGACTCGAACCCCCACACCTCGCGGCACATGGACCTGAACCATGCGCGTCTACCAATTCCGCCACGTGGGCATATCAATACAACGGTACTGCATTACAACAGGGTAGCATTTGGTGCCCACGGAGGGACTCGAACCCCCACACCTCGCGGCACATGGACCTGAA
>DAMAFT010000160.1:0-8262 GCA_031995805.1 Massilia sp. | reverse complement strand
TCGTTGTTCGGTGGCCCACAGTATCCGCGGCGGCGCCCGCGCCTTGGTTGCCTTGTAGGCCCTGATTTGTTCTAATCTGCTTATCGACTCCATGTTGAACAACCCGTCATGACCCTCCTCAGCCTGCGCCACCTGCATGCCTTCAGCGCCGTCGCCGCGGCCGGCGGCATCCGCCGTTCCTCGGAAAGCCTGTTCCGGGCCTCGTCCGCGGTAACGCGCTCGGTGGCCGCGCTGGAGGCGGCGCTGGACGTGCGACTGTTCGAAAGGAAGGGACGCGGCATGCTGCTGACGGCCGCCGGCGAGACCGTGCGCCTGCGCGCCGACCGCATCGAGGCGGAGCTGCGCGAGGTGCGCGACGACGCCCTGCGCCTGCGCGACCGCGACCGCGGCAAGGCCGGCGCCGCCCCGGCCGGCGGCATCGAGGCGCTGCTGGGCGAGCGCCGCCTGCAGGCCGCCGCGCTGCTGGCCGAGGCGCACCACATGCCCAGCGTGGCGCTGGCGATGGGCACGTCGCAGTCGGCCGTCAGCCAGGCGATCGCGCACCTCGAAGACACGCTGGGCCAGCCGCTGTTCCTGCGCACCGCGCACGGCATGGTGCCGACCGATGCCGGGCGGCGCTGGATCGAGCGCTTCGAGCGCGTGCTGGCCGAGCTGCGCCACATCCCCGAGGACATCGCCGCGCTGGCCGGCGTGGTGGAAGGCACCGTGACCATCGGCGCCTTGCCGCTGGGGCGCTCGCAGGTGCTGCCGCTGGCGATCGCCGCCGTGCTGGAACAGCATCCGCGCCTGCGCGTGCGCTCGCTGGAAAGCCCGTACGACGAACTCACGGCCGGGCTGCTGAGCGGGCGCATCGACTTCATCGTCGGCGCGCTGCGGCCGGCGCAGGGCGACGCCTTCGTGTCGCGCCGGCTGTTCGACGACGGCAGCGTGCTGATCGCGCGCGCCGGTCATCCGCTGGCTGGACGCGACCGGCTCGCGCTGGACGACCTGGCCGGCTATTCCTGGGTACTGTCGCGCGCCGGCACGCCGCTGCGCGAACTGCTGGAACAGTTCTTCTGCCGCCACGACCGCGAACCGCCGCAGCCGGCCGTCGAGACCGGCGACCTGGCGTTGCTGCGCGGCCTGCTGCTGGCCAGCGACATGCTGACCGCGCTGTCGGCGCACCAGCTGCACCACGAGATCCGCACCGGCCAGCTGGTCGTGCTGCCGTTCGCGCTGCCCGGCACCGAGCGCGGCATCGGCGTCACCACCCGCCGCGGCGCCCACCTGGCGCCGGGCGCGCAGGCGTTGCTGGAAGAGATCGAGCGGGTCGGCGCGAGGTGGTCCTGAGGCGGGCGGGCAAAGCGGGGCGGAGCGGCAACGCCATGCCATGAAAATGATAATGAGAAGTGTTATCATTCTCATCTTTGTCCAGCACTCCAGGAGCAGTCCCGCATGCCGTCCCGTCGCACCGCCGTCCGTCTTCCGTCCGCCATTCCCTCGTTCCTGCCGCGCACCCGCTGCGCCGCCGCCGTGTCGCTGGCGCTGGCGCTGTCCCTGCCGGCCCATGCGCAGCTGGCGTCCGACGCCGCGCCCGATGTCGCGCCCGATGCCGCGACGCCGATCGAGACCGTGCAGGTGACCGGCAACTGGCTCGGCTCCGGCCTGCAGAACAGCGTCAAGAACTTCGCCGGCGCGCGCACCGTCGCGCAGAAGCAGGACATCGAGGACAGCGGCGACGCCAGCATCGGCGACTTCATGCGCCGCATCCCGGGCGTGCAGAGCACCGATAACTCGGGCACGGCCGGCAGCGCGATCTCGCTGAACATCGGCGTGCGCGGTCTTACCGGCCGCTATTCCCCGCGCTCGACCGTGCTGCTGGACGGCGTGCCGCTGGCGGTGGCGCCCTACGGCCAGCCGCAGCTGTCGTTCGCGCCGGTCAGCCTGAACAACATCGAAGCCATCGACGTGGTGCGCGGCGGTGGCGCGGTGCGCTACGGCCCGCAGAACGTGGGCGGCATCATCAATTTCACCACGCGTTCCATCCCGGACGAGCCGGGCCTCGTCGGCGACGCCAGCGTGCGCTACAACCATTTCGGCGAGGGCGGCGGCCACAACGTGCAGTACGGCGCCTATCTGGGGTCGGAGATGGACAGCGGCTTCGGCGTGGCGGTGCTGTACTCGGGCATGGACGGCAGCGAATGGCGCGCCGGCAGCGACGAGCGCGTGAACGACCTGGCCGTCAAGCTGCGCTACAAGCTGGGCGCCGGCGCCCAGGTCTACGGCAAGCTGTCCTACTACGACGCCCGTTCGATGACGCCGGGCGGCCTGACGGTGGCGCAGTACGATGCCGACCCGTTCCAGAACACCCGCCCGACCGACTACTGGCGCGGCGACCGCCAGGGCATCGACCTGGGCTACCTGAACACCATCGACGCCAACCGCGAGGCCGAGGTCAAGGTCTACTACAACGAGAGCAGCCGCGAGAGCGGCTTGGTCAACGCGGCCCGCACCCAGGTCAGCTTCCAGCCGCGCAACTACACCGTGCTGGGCGTGGAGCCGCGCTACACCCAGCGCCTGCGCATCGCCGGCAGCGTGCACGACGTCACGGTCGGCTACCGCTTCCTGCGCGAACGGGGCGACGACAACAGCTACACGCGCAACGTCGCCACCGGCGCGACGAGCGCCGTCGGCACCTTCGACAACCGCACCGACGCCCACGCGGCCTACATCGACGACCGCATCGCGCTGGGCGCCTGGCGCATCACGCCGGGCCTGCGCTTCGAGCACATCGCCTCGGAACGGGCGGCGCGCGGCAGCACGCAGGCGTTCGCGAGCGACAACGACAAGCCGCTGCCGGCGCTGAACGTCGCCTACCTGCTGACGCCGGCGCTGACGCTGTTCACGAACTACGGTACCTCGTTCGGTCCCGTGCAGAACCTGCAGCTCAATTCGCAGAGCGCGAGCAATCCGTTGAGCCCGGAAGTGGCGAAGACCTTCGAGCTGGGCGCGCGCTACAAGGCGGCCGGGCTGACGGCCGAGGCGACGGCGTATAAACTGCGCTTCGACAACCAGATCATCCAGGTGCCGGGCCTTACGCCGGCCACCTTCCGCAACATCGGCGCCACCGGCCACGAAGGCATCGAATCGGCGCTCGACTACCGTTTCGCGCGCGACGGCGCGCTGGCCGGCCTGGCGGTGTACGCCAACTACAACTACACGCGCGCGCTCCAGGAATCGGGCGCCACCAGCGGCCTGGACGTGCCGTTCTATTCGCGCCATACCGGCTCGCTGGGCGCGCGCTACGTGACGGGAGCCCTGTCGCTGAACCTGTCCGGCACCGCCCAGAGCGCGCAGTACGCGGACGCCGCCAACACGGTGGCGGAGTCGGCGGACGGCGGCAACGGCCGCATCCCCGGCTTCAACCTGTGGAGCGCGCAGGCCGGCTGGAAGTTCGCCGGCCCGCAGCGCCTGGAACTGGTGGCGGGGGTGAACAACCTGGCCGACAGGCGCTATTACACGCGCAACGTCGACGGCAATGCGGGACGGATGGTCGGGGCGCCGCGGACTGTCTACCTGCAGTTGCGTGCAGTGTTCCAGTGACTGTGCTTGCGCCCTGGCGGCGGGCGCCTGGCACGGAATGAGGCTCTGGCGACGGCGCTGAACAATGCCTCCGATACTGTGGTGCACGGCGCCGCCGGCAGCCTGGCGCTCACGTTCCAGAGCGGCGATAACTACCTGGCCTTCGACACCACCGGCGACCACGTCATCGGGGCGGGGGACACGGTGGTCAAGCTGGTCGGGTGGCTGCCTTCCACCCTCGTGAGCGGCAGCAACCTGCTGTTCATCCAGGGTGCGTAAGCGGGGACGGCGCCGCGCCGGTGCCAGTCGGGCGCCGCTCAGGCGCCCAGTTCCTCCGCCAGCCGGCGCGCCGGCCGCGCCAGCGCATCCAGGTCGCGCACGCACACGACCAGCCGGCGCAGCGCCCACGCGTCGGCCAGTTCGATGACGGCGAGATCCAGCGCCTGTGCGGCGCGCCTGGCCGCCGGCTCCGGCACGATGCCGACGCCGATCCCGCGCGCGGCCATGGCGCACACCGCGTCG
Source organism: Massilia sp. (assembly GCA_031995805.1). Lineage (GTDB taxonomy): Bacteria > Pseudomonadota > Gammaproteobacteria > Burkholderiales > Burkholderiaceae_D > Telluria. The sequence continues at coordinate 4,179 of DAMAFT010000160.1, read as the reverse complement.
AAGCCGCGCACGCGCACCCGCGCGCGCAGCGTGCGGCCGGCGTGTTCGGCCTGGCGCGCCAGGTAGCGCGCCAGCGCGCTGTCGCCGGCCAGGCCGACGTGTTCCAGGTCCAGCAGGCGCGCGAACGGCACGGCCTGCGCGCCCGGCGCCAGCAGTTGCCGGGCCAGGTCGGGCCCCGCCACGGCCACCAGGCGGTCGGTGCGGAAGGGCAGGGCCTGCAGGCCCGCCAGGTCGACCGTGTCGGCCGCGATGCCGACGTCGGCGGCTCCCTCGCGCACGGCCCGCGCCACCTCGGCGCTGAGGCCTTCCTCCAGGTCGACGGCGATGCCCGGATGGCGCGCCATGAAGCCGGCCAGCGCGTCCGGCAGGTATTCGCTCAGCGCGGCCGTATTGCACAGCAGGCGCACGCTGCCTTTCAGTCCGCCCGCATGGTCGGCCAGTTCCGCGCGCAGCAGCTCCACCTGGCGCAGCACGGCGCGCGCATGGCGCACCAGCGTTTCGCCGGCCGGCGTGGGCGTCACGCCGCGCCGCCCGCGCGCCAGCAGCGCCACGCCCGCCTGTTCCTCCATGCCCTGGATGCGCTGGCTGGCCGAGGCCAGCGCCAGGTGCGCCCGCGCCGCGCCGGCCGTGATGCTGCCGGCGTCCACCACGTGCAGGAACAGCCGCATGTCGGCCAGGTCGATCTTCATCGGATGTCCTTTTTGTTGACCAGCCTTCGGCCAGGCCGAAGGCTGGCTACGCATCTTCCGCATTGGCGGCGCCCTGGTCCGGGCGCAGAATGCGGGCCATGGATACCATCATAACCGCTCATGGCGCGGCCGGACTGGCCGTCATCTTCGTCGCTTTCCTGCTGGCCGGCACCGTCAAGGGCGTGGTCGGGCTGGGCCTGCCCACGGTGGCGGTCGGCCTGCTGGGCCTCGTCATGGCGCCGCGCGAGGCGGCCGCGCTGCTCGTCGTTCCTTCGTTGGTGACGAATGTATGGCAACTGGCCATCGGTCCCGCCATCGGTCCGCTGTGGCGCCGGCTATGGCCGATACTGGCCGGGATCGCCGTAGGTACGCTGGCGGGCGGCGCGCTGCTGCCGCCGTCCGGATCGGCCGGCGCCGTGGCGGCGCTGGGCGGCGCGCTGGTGCTGTACGGCGCCAGCGGCCTGGCGTCGTTCCGGCTGGAGGTGGCGCCGCGCTGGGAACGGCTGGCCGGTCCCGTGGTCGGATTCGCGACCGGCGCGATCACGGCGGCCACCGGCGTGTTCGTGATCCCGGCCGTGCCCTACCTGGGCGGACTGCGGCTGGAGCGCGACGCGCTGGTGCAGGCGCTGGGCCTGGCGTTTACCGCCTCGACCTGCGCGCTGGCGGCCTCGCTGCTGCTGGCCGGCGAGATTCCCCTGCAGGCCGCCGGCACCTCGCTGTACGCGCTGGCGCCGGCCTTGCTCGGGATGGCATTCGGCCAGGCGATCCGCAACCGGATCCGGCCCGGGGTGTTCCGGCGCTGTTTCTTCATCGGCCTGCTGGCGCTGGGCGCGCACCTGATGTGGCGGGCGTTCGCCGGGTGATCCGATCCTGCTCGTATTGCCCTAGTGATAATAAGTTGTCGGTAAACTTTTGGTATCTAATATGTTGCCTAGCGGATATACTCAAGATTCATAAGGTTGCTTTGATCTGAATCAAGAGAGAGACATGTCCACCAATTTCAATTCCACCGTCAACGCGTTCTACCTCGCCTATTACGGGCGCCCCGCCGATCCGGCCGGGCTGGCGTTCTGGAGCGAACAGCTCGAACGCAGCGAGGGCGATTTCGGCACCATCATCGACTTTTTCGCCACGTCGGCGGAAGCCACCAGCCGCTTCGGCGCCGACACCGTCGCCGAACGCATCACCACCGTCTACCAACAACTGTTCGGCCGTGCGCCGGATGCCGCCGGCCTGCAGTTCTGGGTCGACGCCATCGAGGCCGGCCACACCACCGTCGCCGCCGTGGCGATGGAAGTGCTGCATGGTGCCCAGCACCAGGACATCGTCGTCTCGACCTTGCGCCAGCAGGCCGCGGCCGACTTCACCGCCCTGGTCGCGCAGGATGACAGTATCGCGTTCACCGGCAATGCGGCCATCGAGGCCTCGCGTGCGCTGATCGCGGCAGTGAGTGCCGGGACGACGCAGGACAGCCTGGCCGCCATGGTCAAGGTGGCCGGCGGCCTGGTCGACATCGCCCACGACACTCCGGCGGTCGTCGCCGCCCTGGGCGGCGACGTGGCCGCGCTGTTCTCCACCGCGCGCGGCCGCGCCGAACCGGAAAACCTGCTGCGCGCGCTGGCCGACGTCGCCAAGGCGGCGGCCGGCGACCCGGCCACGCTGGAATCGCTGCTGCGCGGCGGCGGCATGGCCAAGGTGCTGGAAGTGATGCCGGCCAGCGCCACGCTGCAGAACGTGGTCGACGCGCTGGCCAGCGGCGGCCTGCCGGCCGCGGTCGAAGTCGTGTACCCGAGCGCGCCCGAGCCGGTGCTGAACGTCGGCTTCGCCGCCGGCAAGCTGACGCTGGCGGGCGACGCGCTGTACGACGTGCTGGTCGACCTGGATGCGCATACCGTCTCGTACAACGGCAGCAAGGTCGCCATCGCCGGCGACGTCGCCAGCGTCGTGGCCAAGGACTACCCGGGCAAGGTGACGGTGCAGGGCACGGCCGCCGAACTGCAGGCCGTGCTGCCGCTGTCGCTGGGCCAGGATGCCCACCGGGTGGTGGATGCCAAGACCGCGCTGTTCACCGGCGCCCTGGAAGCGCGCACGCTGGCCGCCGGCGCGGCCGACCTGCTCAAGGGCGCCGAACTGGTGACCGTGAAGGACACGCTGTCGGCCGAGGAAGTGGATCTGCTGAAAACCCTCGACGGGTTCGACATTGCGCACCTGCGCGCCAGCGCCGACCTGGTCGCGCCCGCGGCCGGCACGCTGGGCTTCGTCGACCTCGACCTCGCCGCGGGCGGCGCCGTGCCGGTGACGAAGGACGACACCTTCGCGCTGGCCGTCGCCGGCGCCGAAGAGGGCGCCCAGGTCGTCTACCAGGTGCGCGCCGCCGGCCAGGACGCCTGGACCGACCTGCCGTCGGCCTCGCTCTCCGGCGTGGCGGAAGGCACCTACGGCTACCGCGCCGTCGTCATCGATGCCGCCGGCAACGTCAGCCGCACGGAGGTCGTCGAACTCACCATCGACAAGACCGCGCCGAGCGTCGCCACGATCGCCTTCGGCCAGAACGACGGCGCGCTGGCGCTGGGCGAGAGCGTCGAGCTGACGGTGTCGTTCTCCGAGGCGGTGCTGGTCGACGGCACCCCCAAGCTGACCCTGAACAACGGCGGCACCGCGCGCTATGTGCGCGGCAGCGGCACCGGCGAGCTGGTCTTCAAATACACCCCGGCCGCCGGCCAGGACATCGCCGCGCTGAAGCTGGCGGAGCAGGATCCGTTCGGCGGCACGGTGCATGATGCGGCCGGCAATGCGCTGGCGGCCGGCGCCTTCGACGGCAAGCAGGTCGCCGGCGCCGTCGCCGTCGACACCGTGGCGCCGGACACGCAGATCACGTTCACGACGATCACCCAGAGCGGCGGCGCCAGCGCGAGCGCGAGCCACGACGACGCGCCGCTGGCGACCAACCTGGCCACGGCCACGGTGCGCGCCAAGCTGTCGCCGACGCTGGCCCCTGGCGACCACGTCGAAGTATCGCTCGACGGCGGCCAGACCTGGACGTCGGATAACGTCAGCCTCGACGGCCGCGCCGTCATCGTCACCAACGTGGCCACCACGAACAATCCGACCATCGCCCTGCGCGTGGTCGATGCCGCCGGCAATGCCGGCACGCAGGAGAGCCACGCCATTGCCTACGACAACGTGGCGCCGGACGGCGGCACGCTGGTGTTCAAGAGCGTCACCGAGGGCCAGCTCGACAGCCACGCCGACAACGTCACCAACCAGGCGCAGGCCACGATCGTGTTCCGCCACGAGGGCAACTGGGTCGGCGCCGGCGAACGCATGGAGTACAGCGTCGACGGTAGCGACTGGATCGGCGTCGAGGGCAACGTGGCGGACAATACGCTTCAGGTCGACCTCGACCTGGCGCAGGGCACCCTGGGCCAGGACGGCAACCGCACGACCACGATCCAGGTGCGCGCCGTCGACGCGGCCGGCAACACGAGCC
>DAMAFT010000159.1:0-8347 GCA_031995805.1 Massilia sp. | reverse complement strand
GAACATCTGCACGCCGTACGGCGTGGCCAGCTGCGCGTCGACCTCGGCCAGCATGCGCGCACGCTGCTCCGCGCTCGGCGCGCCGCTCAGGAAGGCCCAGCTCTGCGGGTTCAGGTAGATGCGGCCCTCGGCGTCGGCCTTCACGCCGAACACCACGTCGTCGTCGGTGATGCCGCGCGCGTACCAGTCGCCGTCCCACAGGTGGCGGTTGGCGGCGTCGTTCATCGCCCGGGCGCCGGCGCGGTAGTGCGCCAGGCCTGCGGCGTCGGCGCGCGCCGCGCACACGTCGGCCCACAGGTTCAGCGCGTAGGCGGCCGCCACGGTCAACCAGCCCGACACGCCGCGGCCCTTCCAGCCGACCATGTTCATCGGATCGCACCAGTCGCCCTGCTCGATGTACGACAGGCCGCGCGCGTCGCGCCGGTGCAGCAGCCAGTCCATCGCCCGCGAGATGCGTTCGAAGGCGCTCAGCACGGCGCCGTCGCGGCCCGTTACCGGTGCGTCGAGGATGGCCTGGTCCCCGGTCTCGTCGAGGTAGGCGCGCAGGCACACCGGCAGCCAGACGCAGTGGTCGGTGTGCGGCACCTGGTTGATGTACTTGAGTTCCGCCCCCTCGAACAGCAGGATTCCGTCGGGCATCGCGCCGTTGTCTTCCTGCTGCGACAGCGCGTGCAGGAACGCCGCGCGCGCGACCTGCGGCTTGACGAAGGCCATGCCCATATTGTCCTGCAGGTAGTTGCGGGTCTGCGGGTCGGTGCTCAGGCGGTTCACGTCGCCGTGGTAGAACACCTGGCGCGCCAGCCATTCGTTGACGAAGTTGTCGAAGGCCGGGTCGGGCGTCTCGATGCGCAGGCAGCCGGCGCCTTCCTGCATGTAGGCGGCGTAGTCGCGCGCGGCGGCCGCGAAGCCGTCCGCGTGCAGGTAGCGCGCGCGCATGGCGGCGATTTCCGCGTCGTCGCGCGCGGGGCCGAACAGGAAGCGGCGCACGGTGGATGCGCCCGGCGCGAGTTCCAGGCGATACTGGACGCAGGCCACCGGCGTCTCGTAGCGGGCGTCGCCGCAGGCCAGGCGCTCGCTGCGCAGTGCGCTCGGCGCGTGCAGGCCGCCTTCGCCCTCGAACGTGGCCTGGCAGGCTTCCCAGGCGTCCGGTGCCTGCTCGCACAGCAGGTAGGTCTTGTCCTTGAACTCCTTGTGCTTGAAGTAGTCCTGCAACTTCTGGTAGGGCGTGACGCTGGAGGCGACGATGCCCTGCAGGTCGGCCCGGTACTCGGCCGACTGGTTCATCCAGGACATGTAGCCGACCGTGAAATAGGGGTAGACCGACAGCCGGCGTGGCCGCTCCGACAGGTTCTCGACTTCCACCGTCCACAGCTCGGCCACGTCGTCGGTCGGCAGTGCCAGGCGCAGCCGGACGCGGATGCCCAGCGCTTCCACGGTCCAGGCCAGGTCGGTGCGGCCCACCGAGAAGACGAAGGTGTCGGTCTCGGCGCGTACCGGCTCGTGCGGCGCCGAAAAGACGTCGCCGGTTTCCTCGTCCTTGACGTACACGAAGCGGCCCGGATGGTGCGCATAGTACGCCTGCTCCGGCTGCATGAAGGTCTTCGCCTCCAGGTTCGGCGCATGCGAGTACTTGGCCGGTTCCGGCTGCATGAACTGGGCGGTGGCGTAGCCGCGGCAGGTCACCTGGATCATCATGCGGCGGTTCCACAGGAAGCCGCCGGCCTGCGGCATGGCGGTGGGGCTCGACAGCGCGTAGCGGGCGCCGTCCTCGGTCGGTTGGAGCATGGTCGTTCCTTCAGTCTTTCCGTTCTTGGTCGTCGGTATTGCGGTCGGTATTGGAGGCGGAATCGCGTCGGGCGAGGTCGGCGCCGATGCGCGCCAGCGTGGCCGCGTCGAGGTCGTAGCGGCACATCACGAGGGCCGCGGCGGCGGCGAACGCCGCCGGGATCAGCGACATCAGCCACAGGATGCCGCTGCTGGACGCCGCGTCCTGCACCGCGTTCGGCACGTAGCCCAGCGCGGCGAAGATGGCGCCGATGGTCGCCACGGCCAGCGCCGTACCCAGCTTCTGCGCGAAGGTGGCCGCGGCGAAGGTCATGGCGGTGGCGCGCCGGCCCGTCTTCCAGGCGTTGTAGTCGGCGGCGTCGGCCAGCATGGCGAAGGTCAGCGGCGACTTCGGGCCGAGCGCGAGGCCCAGGCAGGCCTGCAGCACGAACATCAGCCCGACCTGGCCTGGCGGCACGAAGTAGAACGCCGCCGACAGCACCGCCGTGACCGACATCAGGCCGATCATCAGCGGCTTCTTGTCGAAGCGGCGCGTCAGCAGCGGCGTGGCGGCGGCGCCCAGGGCCGCGGCGATCATGTAGGTCGGCACGAAGGTGGCCATCAGCTCGGGACGGCCGACCACGTACTTGAAGTAGTAGGCGGCGCTGGCGGTGCGCAGCGTGATCGTCACCATCACCACCAGCGCCAGGAAGAACAGCACCATCCACGGCCGGCTGGCGGCCAGGTCGCGCACGTCGCGCCAGACGTTGCTGCGCTGGGCCGGCGGCGGCGCCACGCGCTCGCGGGTGCCCAGGAAGGCGAACCCGAACAGGACGGTGGCGGCCACGCTCCAGGCCAGCATCGTCAGCTGCCAGCCGCGCGCTTCGTCGCCGGCGCCGATGGTCTTCACCAGCAGCGGGGTGGCGGCCGTGACCAGGGTGCTGCCGGCGAAGGCGAACACGAAGCGCAGGCCGTTCAGCGTCGCCCGTTCCTGCGGATCGGCCGACATCACGCCCGACAGCGCGTTGTACGGGATGTTCACGCAGGTGTAGCAGGCCATCATCAGGAAGTAGGTGCCGTAGGCATACAGCAGGCGGGCGTCGCCGTCCAGTCCCGGCGTCGTGTAGGTCAGCACGGCGGCGCCGGCGAGCGGCACGCTCATCCAGATCAGCCAGGGCCGGAACTTGCCGAAGCGGCTGCGGGTGCGGTCGGCGCAGGCGCCGATCAGCGGGTCGGTGAAGGCGTTCAGCAGCTTCACCGCCGACATCATCCCGGCCGCCGCGGCGGGCTGCAGCCCGAACACGTCGGTATAGAAGATCAGCAGGAAGGTGGCGACATTGGTCCAGTACAGGTTGAAGCCCATGTCGGCGGCGCCGTAGGCGAAGCGTTCGCGCCAGGCCAGCCTGGTGGCGGTGGCCGGGCCGGCCGGCTGGCCGGCTGGCGGATGGTCGGCGGCGGGCGCCCGCGCGGCGGCGCGGGCCTTGTCTTGCAGCATGGGCGTCTCCTGTGTTCGTGTCGGGCTCTGCGGCCGTTTCTGATAGCGCTAACACTCCCGCTGAGTATGCGCCAGTCCGGTGCGTGCGTCAACATCGGCGAACGGCGCGGGCGGGGCCCGGCCGAAAGGCGGATGCCGCCCGCCGACCGGATCCGGTAGCATGGCCGGCAGGCCGCGACGGCGCACCGTCCGCATCCATCCCCACCCGACAGGAGAAACGCATGGCGAAGGTACTGGTCCTCTATTATTCCACCTATGGGCACGTCGAGCAGATGGCCGCCGCGCTCGCGGAAGGCGCGCGCGGCGCCGGCGCGGCGGTGACGGTCAAGCGCGTGCCGGAAACGGTGCCGCAGGACGTCGCGCAGAAGGGGCATTTCAAGCTCGACCAGCAGGCGCCGGTGGCCACCGTGGACGAGCTGCCCGACTACGACGCCATCGTGATCGGCGCGCCGACCCGCTACGGACGCATGCCGTCGCAGATGGCGGCCTTCCTCGACCAGACCGGCGGCCTGTGGGCGCGCGGGGCGCTGAACGGCAAGGTCGGCGCCGCGTTCACGTCGACGGCCACGCAGCACGGCGGCCAGGAAGCGACGCTGTTGTCGATCATCGCCAACCTGCTGCACTTCGGGATGGTGGTGGTCGGCCTGCCGTACAGCTTCGCTGGCCAGATGACGCTCGACGAGGTCGCCGGCGGCAGTCCGTACGGCGCCACCACCATCGCCGGCGGCCAGGGCCAGCGCCAGCCCAGCGCGATCGACCTGGATGGCGCGCGCCACCAGGGCGAGATCGTGGCGAAGACGGCGGCCAGGTTGTCCGGCTGAGGGCGCGAGGCCCGCTTTTTTACACAGCTTTTACGCCCGATGCCTTACCATCGCGGGATGCGCCACAGATCCACGCACCAGCCATGAACGCCGGCCCCGTCCCGGTCGCCCCGGTGGCCCCGGTGGCACTCATCGTCGAGGACGAACCGCAGATCCGCCGCTTCGTGCGCCTGGCGCTGGAAGGGGCGGGCTGGCAGGTGTACCAGTCCGAGAACCTCGGGCGCGGCCTGATCGACGCCGGCACCCGCACGCCCGACCTGGTGGTGCTCGACCTCGGCCTGCCGGACGGCGACGGCATCGACCTGATCCGCCAGTTGCGCACCTGGAGCGCGGTGCCGGTCATCGTGCTGTCGGCGCGCGTCGGCGAGGCCGACAAGATCGCGGCGCTGGACGCCGGCGCCGACGACTACCTCACCAAGCCCTTCGGCACCGGCGAACTGCTGGCGCGGGTGCGGGCGGCGTCGCGCCGGCGCCTGCAGGCGGGCATGCAACCGTCGGCGCGGGTCGCGTTCGGCGCCGTCACCGTCGACCTGCAGCTGCGCCGCGTCGAGCGCGCGGGGCAGCCGGTGCGCCTGACGCCCACCGAATACCGGCTGCTGGCGGTGCTTGCCGCCAATATGGGGCGCCTGGTCACGGCACCGCAACTGCTGCGCGAGGTGTGGGGCCCGGCGCATCGCGAGCATGCGCATTACGTGCGCATCTACATGGGCCACCTGCGCCAGAAGCTGGAAGACGATCCGGCGCAGCCGCGCCACCTGCTGACGGAGACGGGCGCGGGGTATCGACTCGAACCCTGAGCGCCCGGCACCCCGGGCGGTTGGCGTCAGCCTGCCTTGGCGACCAGCTGCACCACGCGGCGCAGGCGCGGCGCCACCATCGGCACCGTCAGCATGGTGCTGCCGATGGCCATCAGCAGCAGCGCCGTGAACGTGGCGCTGGTGATGATGCCCTTGTCGAGCAGGATGTTGCTGAAGATGATCATGATCAGCGCCTTGGTCTGCAGCAGCCAGCCGATGATCGACGCCTCGCCCGGCGCCCAGCCCAGGATGCGGCCGGCCAGGTGCACGCCGGCCAGCTTGCCGGCGACCGAGGCGGCCAGCAGCACGCCGGCGGCCATGAACACCACGGCGCCGCCGCCTTCCCAGCTGGTGCGCAGGCCGGTGCTGAGGAAGAACACCGGCATCAGCGTCAGCAGCAGGTGCTGGCGCAGCAGGTCCATCTTGTCCTGGTCGAACCATTCCGCGTCCATGACGACGCCGGCCAGGAAGGCGCCGACCATGTAGTGCAGGCCGGCCCAGTCGGCCGCGAACGCACAGGCGGCGAGCCAGATCAGCGCCACCGGCCAGCGGTCGCGCTCGGGAATGGCGCGCATCAGCTGGCGGAACAGCCAGGCGGCGGCCACGAACGCGAGCAGGAAGCCGGCCTGGCGGCCGACGCGGGTCCAGTCGAGCATGATCAGCGCCAGCACGCCCCAGATGGCGATGTCGTCCAGGCTGGCGTAGCGCAGGATGCGCTGGCCGATCGGGGCGCGCAGCACCTCCAGCTTTTCCAGCAGCAGCACCAGGATCGGCAGGGCCGTCACCGCGCACGCCATGCCCACGCCCAGCACGAACTGCCAGTCGTGCGCGCGGGCGCCGATCCAGCCGGCGTAGCCCAGCATGCCGGCGGCGGCCACGCAGCCGAACGCCAGCGGCGTACCGAGCGCCAGCGACGCCGTGATGAAGCTCTCGCGCCGGTGCTCCCAGGCCTTGCGCAGGTCCAGCTCGATCCCGGCCGTCATCACGAACATCATCACGGCCCACCAGGCGATGCCGTTGAGGGCGCCGATGACCTGCGGGTTGAACACGAAGGCGTAGTAGTCGGGGTAGGCGCGGCCGAGGATGCCGGGGCCGAGCAGCACGCCGGTGACGATCTGGACGATCACCAGCGGGGCATAGTAGTCGGTGCCGCCCAGGCGCCAGACCAGGTAGGGCAGGGCGAGGATGATCAGCATCGCGAGCAGGAAGATCTCGGTGGTTGCCATGGGTTCTCCAGCTTAGTGTTGTTTTATGACAAATATCTGGCCATATACCCGTGATTAGGGCTTGGCACGATTCAACTAATTCGACATTCTGCACGAGTTTGTAGGAAAATCGCCCCCTATATTTTCTATTTGACACTAATTTCGGCACGGTGCTATAGTCCGGCAAAAGTCATGGTAACGTTTCCATAACGTTGCCCATAAATGACGGCCGAGGGACCGCCATCCATGGCGGCCGAATGGAGACACGATGTACGGAATCCGCAAGATTGCGGCTGTCGCGCTGCTGGGCGCGGGGCTGTGGGCGTCCGCCATGCCGGACGTGCAGGTGCCGTCCCGCGCCGGCAACGGCCAGGCCGCGGCCCAGGCCGAGGTGATCCACTGGTGGACCTCGGGCGGGGAGTCGGCCGCCATCAAGCAGGTCGCGCAGGCCTACCGCGATGCCGGCGGCGCCTGGATCGATAGCGCCATCGCCGGCGGCGACCAGTCGCGCGCCGTCACCGTCAACCGCATCATCGGCGGCAAGCCGCCGACCGCCGCCCAGTTCAACACGTCCAAGCAGTTCCTCGACATCATCGAGGAAGACATGCTCAATCCCGTCGACGAGATCGCCCGGCGCGACGACTGGGACCGCGTGCTGCCGCAACCGATCATCGAGGCCATCAAGGTCGGCGGCCATTACTACGCGGTGCCGATGAACATCCACATGCAGACCTGGATCTGGTACTCGCGCGCCGCCTTCGCGCGCGCCGGCATCGAGCGCGAGCCGGCCACGATGGACGAGCTGTTCGCGGCGCTGGACCGCCTCAAGGCCGCCGGCATCGTCCCGCTGGCGCACGGCGGCCAGGCCTGGCAGGAGACGATCCTGTTCTCGATGGTGCTGGCCAACATGGGCGGGCGCGAGCTGTACCTGCGGGTGCTGCGCGACCGCGACCAGGGCGCGATCCGTTCGCCCGAATTCCGCCAGGTGCTGCTGGCCTACAAGCGCCTGCGCGACTACGTCGACCCGGCCGCGCCGGGGCGCAACTGGAACGATGCCACCGCGATGGTGATCGGCGGGCGCGCCGGCATCCAGATCATGGGCGACTGGGCCAAGGGCGAGTTCACCGCGGCCGGCCAGCAGCCGGGGCGCGAGTTCGGTTGCCTGCCCGGCCTGGGCGCGGACAGCCCCTACCTGATCCAGGGCGACGTGTTCGTGTTCCCCAAGACCGACCGCCCGGACGCGCTGCGCGCCCAGAAGCTGATGGCCGACGTCGTGGAGCGCCCGGCCGTGCAGGTCGCGTTCAACCGCCTGAAGGGTTCGATCCCGGTGCGCGTGGACGCCGACGAAAGCGCCTTCGATGCCTGCGCGCGCAAGGGCATGGCGATCCTGCGCGACCGCGCGCGCCCCGTCGGCGTGGCCGAGGTCTACCTGACGCCGGACCAGAACGGCGCGCTGCAGGACGTGCTGACCGCCTACTGGAACACGGCCATGCCGGTGGAACGCGCGCGCGCCAGCATCGCCTCGGCGCTCAAGTACTGAAGGCCGGCCATGACCAACCGCATCCCGTCCGCCCGCATCCTGCCCTGGCTGGTGCCGCGCCTGATGCCACGCCTGGCGCTGCTGCCGATGGCGCTGGTGGCGCTGGGCGGCTACGTCGGCGCCGCCTGCTGGACGCTGTGGATCTCGTTGACCGGCTCGCGCACCTTCCCCAGCGGCAGCTTCATCGGCCTGGCGCAGTACCAGCGCCTGTTCGACAACGAGCGCTGGATGCTGTCGATGCACAACCTGGCCCTGTACGGCGTGCTGTTCGTGCTGGCTTGCCTCCTCATCGGCTTCCTGCTCGCCGTCTTCATCGACCAGGACGTGCGCGGCGAAGGCGCGCTGCGCACCATCTTCCTGTACCCGTACGCGATGTCCTTCGTGGCCACCGGCCTGGTCTGGCAGTGGTTGCTGACGCCCGGCGACGGCATCGACGGCGCCATCCGCGCGCTCGGCTTCGTGCATTTCAGCCTCGACTGGATCGTGTCGCAGGACATGGCGATCGTCGCCGTCGTGCTGGCCACCGTGTGGCAGGCCTCCGGCCTGGTGATGGCGCTGGTGCTGGCCGGCCTGCGCGGCATCGACCCCGAGATCTGGAAGGCGGCGCGGCTGGACGGCATCCCGGCCTGGCGCGTCTACCTGCAGATCGTCGTGCCGATGCTGTGGCCGACCTTCGCCACCGTGCTGCTGCTGCTGTCCACCGCGGTGGCCAAGCTATACGACGC
>DAMAFT010000158.1:0-8452 GCA_031995805.1 Massilia sp. | reverse complement strand
CTTCCATCAGGTTATGGATGGGCACGCAGCCGTTGCCGGCCAGCCAGGCGCCCAGGTAGTGGATGCCGACATTGATGTTGTAGCGCAGGCCCGCCTCCGTGATCGGCGCTTCCGGCTTAAAGTCGAGCAATTGATCTGCCGTCACCTCAACATCCGGACGCTGCTTGTCGAACTGGTTCGGACGATCGCCCAGCACCTTCTTGAATTCCGTCATCGCCGGCTCCACCAGGCCCGGGTGGGCAACCCAGCCGCCGTCGTAGCCATCGTTGGCATCGCGCGACTTGTCGCCAATCACGCCAGCCATGGCTGCCGCATTCTTTTCCGGATCGTTCTTGATCGGAATCAGGGCCGACATGCCGCCGATCGCTGGCGCGCCGCGCTTGTGGCAAGTCTTGAGCAGCAGCAGCGCATAGGCGCGCATGAACGGGGCCGTCATCGTCACCTTCGGGCGGTCGGCCAGGCAGAACTCCTTGTCCAGCTTGAATTTCTTGATGCACGAGAAGATGTAGTCCCAGCGGCCCGCGTTCAAGCCGGCGCTGTGCTCGCGCAGCTCGTACAGGATCTCGTCCATCTCGAAGGCCGCCAGGATCGTCTCGATCAGCACGGTCGCCTTGATCGTGCCCTGCGGCAGGCCGAGTTCCTGCTGGGTCATCACGAAGATGTCGTTCCACAGGCGCGCCTCGAGGTGCGACTCCAGCTTCGGCAGGTAGAAATACGGGCCGGCGCCGCGCGCCAGCTGCTCCTTGGCGTTGTGGAACATGAAGAGGGCAAAGTCGAAGATGCCGCCGGAGACGCGCTTGCCGTCCACCAGCACGTGCTTCTCGTCCAGGTGCCAGCCGCGCGGACGCACGAGCAGCGTGGCGACCTTGTCGTTCAGCTTGTACGATTTGCCGTTCTGTTCCAGCGCAATGGTGCCGCGCACGGCATCGATCATGTTCAGCTGGCCGGTGATCTGGTTGTCCCAGTTCGGCGTGTTCGAATCCTCGAAGTCGGTCATGTAGCTGTCGGCGCCGGAGTTCAGCGCATTGATGACCATCTTGCGTTCCACCGGGCCGGTGATCTCGACGCGGCGGCATGCCAGCGCCGGCGGAATCGGCGCGATCTTCCAGTCGCCGGCGCGGATGGCGGCCGTTTCGGGCAGGAAGTCCGGGCGCTCGCCGGCATCCAGGCGCCCGGCGCGCGCGACGCGGGCGGCCAGCAATTGCTGGCGGCGCGGTTCGAATTCGCGGCTCAGCTTGGCGACCAGCGCAAGGGCGTCGGGAGTCAGGATCTGGTCGTAGCCGGGCTTGATCTCGGCCCGGATTTCCATTCCGGCTGGGGTGGCGATGGTCATGGCGTGCTCCTGTGTCGTAGTTGAAAAACCGCTGCGGCGGCCACCTGCGCGATGCGGCAGGCTTGGCGTTTGCTATCCCGTCAAGTATATTCACTCCAGCCCACCTAAACGAGACAAAAAATACATTCATTTATGCGTTTTTGTCACAACTGAAGACCGCAAGCCCATGGGACAGTTCCGCCAGATTTCCACCTTCGTCGAGGTCGTCGCCCGCGGCAGCCTGTCGGCGGCGGCGCGTGCCGAGGGCATCGCCCCCGCCATGATCGGCAGGCGCCTCGACGCCCTCGAGGCGCGCCTGGGCGTCAAGCTGCTGCAGCGCACGACCCGCAAGCTGGCGCTGACCGACGAGGGCGCCGCCTTCCTCGAGGATTGCCAGCGCATCCTGGCCGAGCTGGAAGAGGCGGAATCCGCCGTCTCGGAGCGCAGCGCGCGCGCCAGCGGCCACCTGCTGGTGTCGGCGCCGGCCGGCTTCGGGCGCCAGCACGTGGCGCCGCTGCTGCCCTCCTTCCTGGCCGAGCACCGCGACGTCACCGTCAACCTGAACCTGAACGACCGCATCGTCGACGTGGTGGGCGAAGGCGTCGACGTGGCGATCCGCATCGCCGGCCTGTCGGATTCGAACCTGGTCGGCGTCAAGCTGGCCGACAACCGCCGCGTGGTGGTGGCGGCGCCCGCCTACCTGAAGCGCCACGGCACGCCGCAGACACTGGACGACCTGGCGCGCCACAACTGCCTGGCGATCAGCAGCGAAGGCAGCCAGCGCGGCTGGACCTTCGGCGCCGACGGCGGCACCGTTACCTTGAAAGTGGCCGGCAACATGGTCTGCAACGACGGCGAGGTATTGCACGACTGGGCGCTGGCCGGGCGCGGGCTGGCCTGGCGTTCGATGTGGGAAGTCGGCTCGGAGATCGAGGCCGGCTTGCTGGTGCCGGTGCTCGAGGCGCATGCGGCGCCGGGCAACGATATCTATGCGGTGTTCGCGCAGCGCCGCCACTTGCCGCTGCGGATCAGGCTTTTCGTCGATTTCCTGCGCCGCGCCTATGCCCGGCCGGATTACTGGCGCAATGCGCGCATTGGCTGAGCGGCCGATTTGCCGGAATCGAGAATGACTCGCTGAATACAGATAAAAAAAATCCCCGGGAATTCCGGGGATTCTTTAGCATGAGATGCAGCGCAGGATTACAGCGGCTGGATGTTCGATGCTTGCTTGCCTTTCGGACCCGAGGTCACGTCGAAGGACACGCGCTGGTTTTCTTGCAGCGACTTGAAGCCCTGGGTTTGGATCGCCGAGAAGTGAGCGAACAGATCTTCGCCGCCTTCGTCCGGGGTGATGAAGCCGAAACCCTTGGAGTCATTGAACCATTTTACGATGCCAGTTGCCATTACAATTTCCTATTTCAGTTAAAGTGGACTGTCGTCCGTTTATGATCGTTTGAAGAAGCAAGAAAGAAATGACAGACTAACTGCACTACTACCTCGAATCCAACGATCCCGCATTATACCGAATAAAACCGAATGTACACGGTTTTCGCAAAAATTCACCACACGCCCGTAACAATCTCACGCAATTCCTTGAGTCAACTTTTTACGAGGCTGTCTTTGCTTCGGCTGTAAGCAGAATATAGGGGATCGATGGGGGGCAAGTTTGTGTTGGATCAAACGACTTCCGGACAACAAACTTGTTCAACATCTAGATGGCAGACTCATCCTCAGGATAGGCGGACTTCGGGTCGCGCTCGCCCCAGGCGACGAACGTGTCCAGCGCCGCCAGCCACGCCGCCCACCCCGGCGCATCGGCCGGATCGAGCGCGCATAGGCGCCGCTCCAGGGCGCGCGCATGCCGGCCCAGCGTGGGGAAGCCGAAGGTGGCGGCGGCCCCGGACAGCGTGTGCAGGACCGCTTCCATCTCGCGCGCCGGCGCCGCTTGCGGCGCAAGCGGGTCGACGTCGGCGCGTGCCTGCGTGAGGCGGGCAAAGGCGGGCGGAAGGCTGGCGGCGAACATCTCGTTCAGGTCCGCCATGCGGGCCAGGAATTCCTCGTCGGTGTCGCCGCTCATGCGTCCTCCGTTTATTTGGTGCCGAAGATCCGGTCGCCCGCGTCGCCCAGGCCCGGGATGATGTAGGCATGCTCGTTCAAATGCGAATCGAGCGACGCCACGTACAGCTTGACGCCCGGATGCGCCGCGTGGAACACCTCCACGCCTTCCGGCGCCGCCACCAGGGCCAGGAAGATGATCTGCTCGTCCGGCACGCCGCGCTTCTTGAGCACGTCGACCGCGTACACGGCCGAGTTGCCGGTCGCGACCATCGGATCGCACAGGATGAAGGTGCGCTCGTTGGTGTCCGGCAGGCGCACCAGGTATTCGACCGGCAGGTGGGTGTCCGGGTCGCGGAATACCCCGATGTGGCCGACGCGGGCCGAGGGCACCAGTTCCAGCAGGCCGTCGCTCATGCCGACGCCGGCGCGCAGGATCGGCACGATGGCCAGCTTCTTGCCGGCGATGACCGGCGCGTCGATGGTCTGCAGCGGCGTCTCGATCTCGCGGGTGGTCAACGGCAGGTCGCGCGTGATCTCGTAGCCCATCAGCAGGGTGATCTCCTTGAGCAGCTCGCGGAAGGTGCGGGTCGACGTGCCGCGGTCGCGCATATGGGACAGCTTGTGCTGGATCAGGGGATGGTTCGTGATGAAGAGGTTCGGAAAACGCGGGTCTTGTTTCATTGTCGACATGAAGAATCTGGATGATGAGTTCGGGCCGGCGGCACACGCCGCGACGGCATCAAGACCGCCATTATCCCAGCCGCGGCCCGGTTTGTCCCGACTTTGTCGCGGCCTGCGCCGGACCGGCGGGCAAACGGCGGCGCCGGCGCCAGGGCGTGCGCGTCAGTACACGAGCGCGCGCGCCAGGATGGCCGCGCAATCGACGCCCGCCGGCAGCCGTCCGAACGCCCCGCCCGCGTCGACGGCGATGCGCGACGCGAGGAAGCCGTGCGCCACCGCCTCCGGCGCATGGCGCAGCAACAGGCCGGCCTGCACGGCCACCACCAGCCGCTCGGCCAGGCGGCGCGCGCCGGCCTCGTCGCCTGCGGCGCGCGCCAGGTCGCCCAGCAACGCCGCGCAATACGCGTCGTAGCCGGGATCGCGGCCGCCGGCCAGCGCCAGCTCGGCGGCCAGCGCATCGGCCGCCTCCCGCCCCTTGCCCAGTGCGCGCAGCACGTCCAGGCACATCACGTTGCCGGAACCTTCCCATATCGAGTTCACCGGGAACTCGCGGTACAGGCGCGCCAGCGGGCCGTCCTCGACGTAGCCGTTGCCGCCCATGACTTCCATCGCCTCGGCGCCGAAGGCCGGGCCGCGCTTGCAGATCCAGTACTTGCCGGCCGGCGTCAACAGCCGCGCCAGCAGCGCCTCCCGCGCATCGTCCGGGCGATCGTAGCAGCGCGCCAGCCGCAGCGCGAACGTCGTCGCCGCCTCCGATTCCAGCGCCAGATCGGCCAGCACGTTCTGCATCAGCGGCTGTTCGGCCAGGGGCCGGCCGAAGGCGGCGCGGCCGCGCGCATGGTGCAGCGCATGGGTCAGCGCGGCGCGCATGATGCCGGCGCTGCCCAGCACGCAGTCGAGCCGCGTGTGGCTGCCCATCTCGAGGATGGTGGGCACGCCACGCCCCAGCGGGCCGACCAGCCAGCCGACGGCGTCGCAGAACTCCACCTCGGACGAGGCGTTCGAGCGGTTGCCCAGCTTGTCCTTCAGGCGCTGCACGCGGATCGCGTTGCGGCTGCCGTCGGGCAGGAAGCGCGGCACGAAGAAGCACGACAGCGCCTGTCTCCCCTCGACCTCGACCTGCGCCAGCACCAGGTGCGCGTCCGCCTGCGGCGCCGAGAAGAACCACTTGTGGCCGACCAGGGTCCAGGCGTCGGCGAACTTGTCCGCGCACGCGGCGCCGAAGCGCGCGCCCGCCGCGGCCGGGCCGAGCGGCGTCGCGCGCGTGGTGTTGGCGCGCACGTCGGTGCCGCCCTGCTTTTCCGTCATGCCCATGCCGACCAGGGCGCCGCGTTTCTGCTCGACGGGCAGCGAACGGGGATCGTACTCGCGCGCCAGGATCTTCGGCAGCCAGTGCGCCGCGATGGCGGGCGCCCGGCGCAGCGCCGGCACCGCCGCATACGTCATCGTCACCGGGCACTGCGAACCGTTTTCGAGCTGCCCGAACAGCAGGTACATGGCCGCGCGCGCCACCTGGGCGCCGGCGCGCGGCGCTTCCCACGGCAGCGCATGGGCGCCGTGTTCGACCAGCAGCGCCATCAGCGCGTGCCAGGCGGGATGGAATTCGATCTCGTCGATGCGCCGGCCCTGGGGGTCGGTGGACACCAGCCGCGGCGGTTGGTCGTTCGCCAGGCGCGCCTCCGCCTGCAGTTCTGCCGAGCCGAGGCGCTCGCCCAGACGCTCCAGCTCGGGCGCCGCCCAGCCCCCGCCTTCGCGTTCGAGCGCCGCGCGCAACGCGGGATCGCAGCGGAACAGGTTGATGCCGGCGAAGGCCGGCGCCTGGTTGAAGACCTCATGGGTATCGAATCGGTTCATGGCCGTCTCCTGGACGAGAAAAGCGCCGCAGGCGCAATGTAATTGCCGATTTCATGTAAAAAATACAATTGTGCACCGCCATTGTTGCAACTAAGCATCATAACTCGCATGAAAAAGTTTCTTATTTGCACTATATCAGCGACAATGCCCTGGTTCGACCAACGAATTAGCTTATCGGCAAGACAACCAGGCTAGCCGAAAGCATCTGGCCGGGCAAGCACGAGCATGGGCCATGGGCGACTGCGGTGCATCAAGCGTCTACCGTCGGCACGCGGGAATTTGTGGTATTTGATTCCTGCTGGAATCTTTCGGTGATACATTGGTTGTTGATTTGGTACACTCGTACGGTTCCAGGGGACGCGTCCCCGCCCAGTTCAGAAAGCAGATATTCCGACAATGCGCGCCAGTTCAACCGCAGTACCGCAGGAAGTCCCGCAGCAGGCGGCCGACGCGGCGAGCCTGGACGTCTTCCTGGAAGCGGTGGCCGACATCGCCCTGCGCATCGAGCCGAGCGGTCTCATCCGCGCGTCCAGCCAGCGCACCCTGCGCGCGCTTGGCGCCGGCGCACCGCTGGCCGGCACGGCGCTGGTGGCGCTGGCGGCGGAGCCCGACCAGCCGGCCCTGCGCAACGCCATCGTCGATGCCACCCCGGCGCAGGGCGCGGCCCGGAATCCGGTACTGGTCGAGGTGCGTCTGCGCGCCGCCGCCGAGAACTGGTTCGAACTGCGCATCGCCCCCCTGCCCGGCACGCGCGATCTGCTGGTGACCGGGCGCGACATGTCGGGCCAGCGCGCCACCGAGCAGCGCCTGCGCCACATGGCCACGCACGACGCCCTCACCGAACTGCCCAACCGCCTGCTGCTGTCGGACCGCATCCGCATGGTGATCGCGAATGCGCGCCGCTCCGGCCAGGGCTTCTCGATCGCCACCATCGGCCTGGACGGGTTCAAGAAGGTCAACGACGGCCTCGGGCATCCGGTCGGCGACGCCGTGCTGCGCCAGGCCGCCACCCGGCTGCGCCGCACGCTGCGCGACAGCGATACCCTGGCGCGCGTCGGCGGCGACGAATTCGTCGCGGTCCTGCCGGGCACCTTCAATCCCGCCCAGATCAAGCTCGTCACCGGGCGCCTGCTGGCCGCGCTGCAGTCGCCGTTCGAGGTCGACAGCCACACGGTCTACCTGGGTGCCTCGATCGGCGTGTCGATCTATCCGGAGCATGCCGAGGACGAGGTGCGCCTGCTGGCGATGGCCGATGCCGCCATGGGCCGCTGCAAGGAAACCGGCGGTGGCCGCAGCGTGGTCCACGACGTCAAGGCCGGCGGCACGCCGCAGCACGACATCTCGCTCGAGGCAGCGATGTTCCAGGCCGTGCGCGAAGGCGAGTTCCTGCTCTACTACCAGCCCATCGTCAGCGCCGTCTCGCGCCAGATCGAGGGCTTCGAGACACTGATGCGCTGGAAGCACCCGGTGCTGGGCATGGTGCCGCCGGTGCGCTTCATCCCGATCGCCGAGACCAACGGCCTGATCAACCTGCTCGGCGCCTGGGCCCTGAAGGCGGCGCTGGTGCAACTGCGCCAGTTCGAGGAAGTGGCCAAGCGCGAACTCTACATCTCGGTCAACATCAGCCCGCGCCAGTTCAGGAGCGACAGGTTCCTGGCCGTGCTCGACGACGCGCTGGCATTTTCGGGCGCTCCCGGCGGCAAGCTGGTGCTCGAGATCACCGAGGGCACGCTGATGGTCGACCCGCTGCACGCCGAGGCGATCCTGGCCAAGATGGCCGAGCGCCACGCGCGCATCGCGATCGACGACTTCGGCACCGGCTACTCCTCGCTGGCCTACCTGAAGCGCTTCCCGATCTCGGTGCTGAAGATCGACCGTGCCTTCATCAAGGACTTGCCGGCGTCGGCCAAGGACGCCGCCATCTGCAACGCCGTGCTCGACCTGGCCAAGCACCTCGACCTGTCGGTCGTGGCCGAGGGCGTCGAAACCGAAGAACAACTCGCTTACGTGCAAACCCGCGGCTGCGACTACGTGCAGGGCTACCTGACCGGCAAGCCGATGCCGGCGCACGTGGCCATGGCCGCGTTGAAGGAAAACCTGTACGCCGAACTGCTGCCGGACGAACTCAAGGCGGGCAAACCATGAACCAGACTAGCATCGAACGATCGCCGAAGGCCGACGCCACCCTCGCGCTGCTGTGGGAGCGCATCCGCCGGCGCGGCGACATGCCCGGCTTCACGCGCGCCATCAACGCCATCCTGGCCTCGATGCGCGGCGAGGACGAGCGCGATTTCTCGATGGCCGAGACGGTGCTGTCCGATCCCGTGCTGACGCAGAAGGTGCTGCGCCTGGCCAACAGCGGCATGTACTCGGCCTTCGGCCAGCGCATCAATACGGTGTCGAAGGCGATCCTGGTGCTGGGCACCGAGGCCATCGGCCACCTGGCGCTGGGCCTGAAGCTGATCGAGGAGCTGAGCAAGACCACGCCGGACTCGCTGCCGGCCCACATCGAGATGGAAAAGGCGGTGCTGGCCGGGATGGTGGCGC
>DAMAFT010000157.1:0-8467 GCA_031995805.1 Massilia sp. | reverse complement strand
CAGTCGGGCACGGCCACGCCCGTGACACACTGGATCGAGCTGGTCGACCAGGCGCTGGCCTGATCCGGTTCGCCCCGGCCGCCGCCCGGTTCGCCCCAAACCGGTTGCCGCCGCCGCGCACGCACGGCATGCTGGACGGATCGAACGGCATGGGAGGGGAAGGATGAAACGACGGGATGTACTGAAGGCGTCGATGGCGGCGGCGTTGCTGCATGGCGTGCCGGCCGGGGCGCTCGCGGCGGCTGGCGGGGTGTCGCGGGTGCGGCCGGGCATGCCCGGCTGGCCCGACGCGCGCGCGTGGCAACGGCTGGACGAGCAGACCGGCGGGCGCCTGCTGGTGCCGAAGTCGCCGTTCGCGGACCGTGCGACGGCAGCGGCGGCTCTCGAAGGCATCAAGAACCCATACTACATCGGCGACGATCCGGCGCTGACCCAGACCAGCGGCTGGCAGGATGCCTGGACGTCCCGCGTGAGCAGCCATGCGGTGGCGGCGCGCAATGCGCAGGACGTCGCCGCGGCCGTGCGCTTCGCGCGCCGGCACAGGTTGCGCCTGGTGGTCAAGGGCGGCGGCCACAGCTACCTCGGCACCTCGAACGCGCCGGACTCCCTGCTGGTCTGGACGCGCGCGATGAACGCCATCGACATGCACGACGCCTTCGTGGGCGCGGGATGTCCGGCGGACGGGGCGCAGCCGGCCGTCAGCATCGGCGCCGGGGCCATGTGGAGCGATGCCTATTCGGCGGTGACCACGCGCGGCGGGCGCTACGTGCAGGGCGGCGGCTGCGCGACGGTGGGCGTGGCCGGGCTGGTGCAGGGGGGCGGCTTCGGCAGTTTTTCCAAGCGTTTCGGCACGGCGGCAGCGAACCTGATCGAAGCCGAGGTGGTGACGGCGGACGGCGCGATCCGCATCGCCAACGCCCGCACCAATCCCGACCTGTTCTGGGCGCTCAAGGGCGCTGGCGGCAGCTTCGGCGTGATCACGCGCCTGACGCTGCGCACGCATGCGCTGCCAGACTATTTCGGCGCCGTGTTCGGCGAGATCGCGGCATCGTCGGACGACGCGTACCGCGCGCTGGTCGCGCGCTTCGTCGCGTTCTACCGCGACAGCCTGTTCAACGCGCACTGGGGCGAGCAGGCGGCGCTGCGCGGCGGCCGCCGCCTGCACCTGTCGATGGTGTTCCAGGGCCTGGACCAGGCGCAGGCCCGGGCCGCGTGGGAGCCGTTCTTCGCCTGGGTGCGGGCACGCCCGGAATACACGTTCGGCGAACCGAACGTCGTGGCGATCCCGGCGCGCCATTTCTGGGATCCGGCCT
The DNA here is from genome assembly GCA_031995805.1 of Massilia sp. GTDB lineage: Bacteria > Pseudomonadota > Gammaproteobacteria > Burkholderiales > Burkholderiaceae_D > Telluria. The sequence continues at coordinate 7,154 of DAMAFT010000157.1, read as the reverse complement.
TTTTCAAGAAGTACGCTCCCGGCCTGATGGTCGTGGACGAGCGCCAGGGTGCCTCGGGCGACCACTTCGTCTGGTCCGGCGACCGCGGGCAGGCCGGCTGGTTCATCCACGGCTACCAGTCGGCCTGGCTGCCGTCCAGCCTGCTCGCGCCGGGCAGCCAGGACCGGCTGGTCGACGCCTTGTGCGGCGCGGCCGCGCAATGGGACGTCGAACTCCACTTCAACAAGGGGATCGCCGGCGCGCCAGGGGAGGCGCTGGACGCCACGCGCGATACGGCGATGAATCCGGCGGTGCTCGATGCCTTCGCGCTGGCGATCATCGCCGGCGGCGGAGGTCCGGCGTTCCCGGGCATGCCGGGCGCGCGGCCGGACGAAGGGCGCGCCCGCAGCCACGCCGCCGAGATCCGCGCCGCCATGGACACCCTGCGCGAAGTGGCCCCCGGCGCCGGCGCCTACCTGTCGGAAAGCGACTACTTCCAGCGCGACTGGCAGCGGGCCTACTGGGGCGATCATTACGCGCGCCTGGCGCGGGTCAAGCGTGCAGTCGATCCGGACGGGCTGTTCTTCGTCCACCACGGCGTGGGCAGCGAGGACTGGAGCGCCGACGGCTTCGTGCGCAAGGGCTGAACCCCGCGAAAACCGCGGTCGTGGTAGCATCGGCGCCCGGATTTTTCGAAGGATGGAGTCGCCATGAGTTTCGTGTTTCGGCTGGTCGCACAGGACGAGGATGCGGCGCCGGCAATCGTGTTCCAGGACAGCGTCAGCCCCGGCTACGTGCCGTTGTGGGAAGCGGTCGGTGTCTACGAGGCGCTGTACAACAGCGACGGCCGCGCGGCGCGCGAGATCTCGCGCGCGCTCGCCTTCGGCGCCGACAAGCTGGCCGACGATGCGTCGCTCGGGCGCTTGTTGCCGGTGTCGTGCCGGATGAGCGAAGCGGTGCGCTTCCTGGAAAACGTGCTGCGCGGCTGCACGACCCACGGGGCGGCGCGGATCGAGACCCGCTGAAGTCAGTCGATTCGTCGCCCCATGACCCGACCCGCCATCACCCTGTCCGGCGAAACCGTCGCGCGCGCCCGCGTCGAGGAGCTGCTGGCCGGCGGCAGCCTGCTCGCCTTCGAGGAATGCGACCTGTCCGGCGCCGACCTGTCGCGCCTCGACCTGCAGGACTGCAGCTTCCGCAACTGCGCCGTGGCCGAGGCCTCGTTCTACGCCGCCAGGCTGGCGCGCACGCGCTGGCAGCGCTGCCGCGGCGGCCATGCCGATTTCGAATCGGCCGACCTGGTCGACGCCCGTTTCGCATCCTGCGACCTGAACAACGCGAGCTGGCGCCGCACCAGGCTCGCCTCGGCCCTGTACCGGGGCTGCAAGCTGACCGGCGCGCGCTTCGAGGAAGTCGGCCAGCTGGGCCTCGTGTTCGAGGATTGCCTGCTGGTCGGCGCCGACCTGCGCCGCATGGCGTTCCGCAAGACGACCCTGCGCGGCCTGGACTTTTCCGGCGCCGACCTGGCCGGCTGCGATTTCCGCGACGCCGTGTTCGAAGGCGGCAGCCTGCGCGACGCCCACATCAAGGACGCCCGCTTCGACGGCGCCGATTTGCGCGAGGCCGACATCGGCGGCCTGAAACTGTCGAACGCCAGGTTCTTCCTGGGCGCGACCATCTCGCCGCGCCAGGCGGCCGAGCTGGTGCGCTCGCTGGGCCTGAATGTAACCTGAAGATTCGGCCGTCCGGCGGGTCGGCAGCGGCGCGGCGCTGGTGTAAGATTTCACCTCTTGAAATTGCCAGATTGTCATACAGCTGGCACCACATGGGGACAATACCGATGCGCATCCGCTTTCTCTCCGCCGCCGCCGTCGCGGCGCTGACGACGTACATGGCCGGCCCGGTCGCCCGGGCGCAGGAGGTCGTCGGCAGCGCGACGTCGCCGGACGGCGCGCTCAGCGTGGAGGTCCAGCTCGGACCGACGGGTCGCCTCGGCTACGACATCAAGCGCAAGGGCAAGGACATCATCGCGCCGTCGCGCCTGGGCTTCAACCTCGCCAATGCCTGGAAACTGGACGGCGGCTTCAGCGTGCGCGACACCCGCGTCAGCGAGCATGACGACACCTGGGAACAGCCCTGGGGCGAACGTCGCCACGTGCGCAACCACTACCGCGAACTGCGCGTCGAACTGGAGCAGAAGGAGCGCGACCAGCGCGCCTTGGCCGTGGTGTTCCGCATCTACGACGACGGCGTGGGCTTTCGCTACGAATTCCCCGAACAGCCGCAGCTGCGCGACGTCGAGATCACCGATGAGCTGACCGAATTCGCCGTGGCCCAGCCGGCCACCGCCTGGTGGATCCCGGCCGGCGAATTGCCGGGCCTGGAAGAGCTGGTGCGCAAGGCGCCGCTGAAGGAAATCGGCACCGCGAACACCCCGCTGACCATGCGCCTGGAAGACGGCACCCACGTCGCCATCCACGAGGCGGCGCTGGTCGACTACGCGTCGATGTGGGTGCGCAAGGTCGACGGCCAGCTGCTGCGCGCGCAACTGGCGCCGTCCAGCACCGGTCCGGCCGTCGTGCGCCACGGCGCCTTCACGACGCCCTGGCGCACGCTGCGCATCGCCGACGATGCGGCCGGCCTGTACATGTCCGACCTCGAGCTGAACCTGAACGAGCCGAACAAGCTGGGCGACGTCTCCTGGGTCAAGCCGTCGAAGTTCGTCGGCGTGTGGTGGAGCATGCACCTGCAGCAGACCACGTGGAACGCGGGCGAGCGCCACGGCGCCACGACGAAGAACACCAAACGCTACATCGACTTCGCCGCCAAGAACGGTTTCCGCGGCGTGCTGGTCGAAGGCTGGAACCAGGGCTGGGAAAGCAACTGGGGCCACGGCGGCGCCGATTTCAGCTTCACCAGGCCGTATCCCGACTTCGACCTGCCGGAACTGGCCGCCTACGCGAAGAAGAAGGGCGTGCGCCTGATCGGCCACCACGAGACGGGCGCCAACCTGGTCGCCTACGAAAAGCAGATGGACGATGCGTACGCGCTGTATGCGAAGTACGGCGTGGACAGCGTCAAGTCGGGCTATGTGCACGAGGCGGGCACCATGCTGTTCCCCGGCGCGGGCACCGGCGCCGACGGCAAGCCGCACTACGGCAACTACGATTCGCAGGAAGGCGTGCGCCACTTCCAGAAGGCCGTGACGGAGGCGGCGCGCCATCGCATCGCGGTGGATACCCACGAACCGATCAAGGACACCGGCCTGCGCCGCACCTACCCGAACTGGCTGTCGCGCGAAGGCGCGCGCGGCGTCGAGTACAACGCCTGGGGCAATCCGCCGAACCCGGTCGACCACGAGGCCAAGCTGGTCTTCACGCGCATGCTGAGCGGTCCGATGGACTACACCCCGGGCGTCCTGAGCCTGGTGGGCGCCGAGGGCAAGGTGTTCAATTCGACGCAGGCCAAGCAGCTCGCCAATTTCGTCGTGATCTACTCGCCGGTCGTGATGGCCGCCGACATCCCGGAAAACTACGCCAAGTACCCGCAGGCCTTCAAGTTCATCAAGGACGTGCCGACCGACTGGGACGATACCCGCGTCCTGAACGGCGCGGTGGGCGAGTACGCGACCATCGCGCGCAAGGACCGCCATTCGGACGACTGGTACGTCGGCGCCGTCACCGACGGCGAGGCGCGCACGCTGCCGCTGGCGCTGTCCTTCCTCGACGCCGGCAAGGAGTACGTGGCCGAGATCTACCGCGACGGCGACCAGGCCGACTACCGCACCGAACACCGCTTCGACCTCGTGGTCGAGAAGAAGACGGTGACGGCGAACGATACGCTGCAGCTCAAGCTGGCGCCGGGAGGCGGGCAGGCGATCCGGCTGGTGCCGAAGTCCCGGTAGGGCGCGCACCCGGTGCGCACCCTACGATACCGGCCGATCGTGCAGGTTGCCTTGGCGTGCGGCGCCAGGATTCCCGATGCCGCGTGAGGATTCGATAGGTTCGCGCCCGCCGTTTCGTGGCACCATCGGGGATTCATCCAACGAAGGGAATCCATGCGCACGACCCCGACATCCATCCTGCTCGCCGCCGTGCTGGCCGGCGGCAGCGCCCACGCCGCGGCGCCGCGCGTGCAGGAAGAACGCTTCGATACGCCCAGGCTGCAACTGGCGCGCCTGACCCTGCGCACGGATGCGGGTGCGCCGGTGCGGTATCACCTGTCGAAGCCGGCGCAGCGGGCGCCGCTGGTGCTGTACATCCAGGGGTCGGGCTGCATCCCGCCGTTCAGCGGGCTGGGGACGGACAACCGTTCGTCCACGATCTATTCGTGGGTGCAGCTCGCCGCGCAGGGCCGCTACGCCGTGATGTCGGTCGACAAGCCCTACCAGCCGGACGCGCCGCCGCCGGAAGGGCAGGGCGCCGCGACCGGCTGCGGCGCCGCCTTCAACGACCATTTTTCGTTCGATACGTGGCTGGCCACGCTCGAGACGGCGCTGCGCCATGCCTTGGGCCGGCCCGAGGTGGATGCGCGCCGCGTGCTCGTGATCGGCATCTCCGAAGGCGCGCCGATGGCGGCCGCGCTGGCCCGTGCGGTGCCCGCGGTGACCGACGTCGCCCTGGTCGGCGCGAACGGGCCGACCCAGCTGTTCGACCTTGCCGCCGGCGCCTATCGTGCAGGCGACAGCGACACCGACAGGCTGAAGCGCCTGCAGGAACTCGACGCGCAATACGGCGCGATCGCCGCCGATCCGCGCAGCACGAGCAAGTTCATGTGGGGACATACCTATCTGCGCTGGAGCAGCTTCTTTTCTCACGCCACCGCGGAAGAACTGGCACGTTCGCGCGCCCGCGTCTATCTCGTCAGCGGCATGCGCGACGAGGCCGTGCCGATCCTGTCCACCGAGGTGCTGTACGCGCAGCTGCGCACGCAGGGACGCGACGTGACCTTCCGGCGCATTCCGGACGTCGGCCACGGACTGGTGCGGGACGGGGCGTCGATGGAGGAAACCGGGCAGCAGCTGCAGCGCGAATACGACGCCATCATGGCGTGGTTCGAGCGGCGCTGAAGCCGCCCGCCGGCGTCGCTACTGCAGCGCCTTCTCGATATCGCCGGCGATCTCTTCCGGCTTGGTGGTCGGTGCATAACGGTGGATCACCGCGCCGTCGCGCCCGACCAGGAACTTGGTGAAGTTCCACTTGATCGCCTCGGTGCCGAGCAGGCCGGGTGCGGTCTCCTTCAAATGCTTCCACAGCGGATGCGCGCCGTCGCCGTTGACGTCGACCTTGGCGAACATCGGGAACGTGACGCCGTAGTTCTGTTCGCAGAAGGCGCCGATCTCGGCGTCGCTGCCCGGCTCCTGGTGGCCGAACTGGTCGCAGGGGAAGCCCAGCACCTCGAAGCCGGGACCGCGCGCGTGCAGTTCGCGGTAGACCTTTTCCAGGCCCTGGTACTGGGGCGTGAAGCCGCATTTGCTGGCGGTGTTCACGACCAGCAGCACCTTGCCGCGGTACCGGCCCAAGTCGACCGGCTGGCCGGCGAGCGAGGTGGCCTGGAAGTCGAATACGTTCATGGTTGTCTCCTGCATCGGGTATTGATCGTGAGGCAGGAGTGTAGAGCAAAGCCGCGAAGTGTGCGTTGCAGGCAGGCGTCGCGGCCGAAAACCAGGGTCACACGAGGCCCAGGTGCTGCGTCCCCGCCGTCAAATCGCGGTCCTTCGCATGCTTGCTGTTGAGCTTGATGTTCAGGCGCAGGTCGTTGACGGAGTCGGCGTTGCGCAGCGCGTCTTCGTAGGAAATCTTGTCGGCCTCGTACAGGTCGAACAGCGCCTGGTCGAAGGTCTGCATGCCCAGCTCGCGCGACTTCTTCATGATTTCCTTGATCTCGTGGACCTCGCCCTTGAAGATCAGGTCGGACACCAGCGGCGAGTTCAGCATGATCTCGATGGCGACCACGCGGCCCTTCGCTTCCTTCTTCGGCACCAGGCGCTGCGAGATCAGGCCCTTGAGGTTCAGCGACAGGTCCATCAGCAACTGCTGGCGGCGCTCTTCCGGGAAGAAGTTGATGATGCGGTCGAGCGCCTGGTTGGCGCTGTTGGCGTGCAGCGTGGCCAGGCACAGGTGGCCGGTCTCGGCGAAGGCGATCGCGTGTTCCATCGTCTCGCGGTCGCGGATCTCGCCGATCTGGATCACGTCCGGCGCCTGGCGCAGCGAATTCTTCAGCGCCGCCTCGAAGCTGTCGGTGTCCACGCCCACTTCGCGCTGCGTGATCACGCAGTTGCGGTGCGGGTGGACGAATTCCACCGGGTCCTCGACCGTGATGATGTGGCCGTAGCTGTTCTCGTTGCGGTAGCCGACCATCGCCGCCAGCGTCGTCGACTTGCCCGAGCCGGTGGCGCCGACCATGATCACCAGGCCGCGCTTGGTCATCACGACGTCCTTCAGCACGTCCGGCAGCTCCAGGTCGTCGAACTTCGGGATCGTCGTCGTGATCACGCGCAGCACCATGCCCACGGCGCCCATTTGCATGAAGGCCGAGACGCGGAAGCGTCCCAGGTCGCCCGGGCTGATCGCGAAGTTGGCCTCCTTGCTCAGCTCGAAGCCGGCGGCCTGCTTGTCGTTCATGATGGCGCGCGCCAGGTCGGCCGTGTGCGAGGCGCCCAGGGCCTGGTTCGACACCGGCGTCATGCGGCCGTCGATCTTGATCGCCGGCGGGAAGCCGGTCGTGATGAACAGGTCGGAGCCGCCCTTGCTGACCATCAGGCGCAGCAGGTCGAACATGAACTTGGAGGCCTGGTCGCGTTCCATCGTGGTGCTCTCTCTCTACGGCTTAGCCGGGGAAGTTTTCGGGGATCTTGGCGGCGGCGCGGGCGGCGGCCGACGAGATGACGTTGCGGCGCACCAGGTCGGTCAGGTTCTGGTCCAGCGTCTGCATGCCGACGTTCGAGCCGGTCTGGATCGCCGAGTACATCTGGGCGATCTTGGCTTCGCGGATCAGGTTGCGGATCGCCGGCGTGCCGATCATGATCTCGTGCGCGGCCACGCGGCCGGCACCGTCCTTGGTCTTGAGCAGGGTCTGCGAAATCACGGCCTGCAGCGATTCCGACAGCATCGCCCGCACCATTTCCTTTTCCTCGGCCGGGAACACGTCGACGATACGGTCGATGGTCTTGGCGG
>DAMAFT010000156.1:0-8475 GCA_031995805.1 Massilia sp. | reverse complement strand
AGGGCATGATCCCGTCCGGCAGGCGGTGCTCGTACTTCCACAGCTTGCTGCCGGTCCTGAGGTCGATGGCGAAGATGCGCGAGTACGAGGCTGTGACGAACATCTTGCCGTTCGCGATCAGCGGTTGCGACTCCTGGCCGCGCTGCTTCTCGCCGCCGAAGGAGAACGACCAGGCCGGCACCAGCTGGCCGACCGTCTTGGTGTTCACCTGGGTGAGCGGCGAATAGCGCTGGCCCTGGGCGCCCATGCCGAAGGACAGCACGTTCTTCGTGTCCCGGGCCGCGTTGTCGAGCATGGCGTTGGTGATGTCGGCCGCGTGCGCCACCAGGGCGAGCGGGGCCAGGCCTGCGAGCAGGACCAGTTGTATTGTCTTCATATTGACTCCGTTATGGTTGGGTGCCCTGCAACTGCCCCCACTCGTCGTCGCTGAACAGGCGCGAGCGCGTCAGGAAGCGCCGGCCGGTGCCGTTATCGAGCGAGAACATGCCGCCGTTGCCGGCCACCACGTCGATGATCAGCTGGGTATGCTCCCAGTAGCCGAACTGCTCCAGTCCGATGTAGAACGGCGCCCCGTCGAGGTTACCGAGGTAGACGTCGGTCTCGCTCAGGTTGAATTCCCCCGCGGCGTAGCACATGGGGGCGCTGCCGTCGCAGCAGCCGCCGGACTGGAAGAACATCAGCGGCCCGTGGCGGCCGCGCAGCTCGCCGATGAAGTCCAGCGCGGCGGGTGTGGCGACGACGCGGTCGATCGACGTTGGGTGCGATGTCATGGCATGCCTTTCGATGGCGGCGCGGCGTCTCGGGTGCGCGCGCGCCGCCGCGTGGCCGGAACGTCCGGGATCAGAAGAAGCCCAGCGCCTTCGGGCTGTAGCTCACCAGCAGGTTCTTGGTCTGCTGGTAGTGGTCGAGCATCATCTTATGGTTCTCGCGGCCGATGCCCGACTGTTTATAACCGCCGAACGCGGCGTGGGCCGGGTACAGGTGGTAGCAGTTGGTCCAGACGCGGCCGGCCTGGATGGCGCGGCCCACGCGGAACGCGCGGCTGCCGTCGCGCGTCCAGAGGCCGGCGCCCAGGCCGTACAGCGTGTCGTTGGCGATGCGCAGCGCGTCGGCCTCGTCCTTGAAGGTGGTGACGGACACCACCGGTCCGAAGATCTCTTCCTGGAAGATGCGCATCGTGTTATCGCCCTTGAACACGGTGGGGCGCACGTAGTAGCCGCCGTCCAGGTCGCCCTCGTGCGTGGCGCGCTCGCCGCCGGCCAGCACCTCGGCGCCTTCCTGGCGGCCGATGTCGAGGTAGGACAGGATTTTTTCCAGCTGCTCCTGCGAGGCCTGGGCGCCGATCATGGTGGCGGCGTCGAGCGGGTTGCCGGCCTTGATCTTTTCCACCCGCTCCAGCGCCCGCGCGATGAACCTGTCGTAGATCGATTCCTGGACCAGCACGCGCGACGGGCAGGTGCAGACCTCGCCCTGGTTCAGCGCGAACATCGCGAAGCCTTCCAGGCATTTGTCGAAGAACTCGTCGTCGGCATCCATCACGTCCGCGAAGAAGATGTTGGGCGACTTGCCGCCCAGTTCCAGCGTGACCGGGATCAGGTTCTGCGCCGCATACTGCATGATCAGGCGGCCGGTGCCGGTTTCGCCGGTGAAGGCGATCTTGGCGATGCGCTTGCTCGAGGCGAGCGGCTTGCCCGCTTCGAGGCCGAAGCCGTTGACGACGTTCAGCACGCCCGGCGGCAGCAGGTCGGCGATCAGCTCGACCAGCACCATGATCGAGGCCGGGGTCTGCTCGGCCGGCTTCAGCACGACGCAGTTGCCGGCGGCCAGCGCCGGCGCGAGCTTCCACACGGCCATCAGGATCGGGAAGTTCCACGGGATGATCTGGCCCACCACGCCCAGCGGCTCGTGGAAGTGGTAGGCGTAGGTGTCGCTGTCGATGGTCGAGATCGCGCCTTCCTGGGTGCGGATGCAGCTGGCGAAGTAGCGGAAGTGGTCGATCGCCAGCGGGATGTCGGCCGCCGTCGTCTCGCGGATCGGCTTGCCGTTGTCGATGGTCTCGGCGGTGGCCAGCGTGCCCAGGTGCTGCTCCATGCGGTCGGCGATCCGGTTCAGGATGTTGGCGCGCTCGGCCGGCGAGGTCTTGCCCCAGGCTTCCCTGGCGGCATGGGCGGCGTCCAGCGCCAGTTCGACGTCCTCGCTGGTGGAACGCGCCACTTCGCAGAACGGCTGGCCGGTGATCGGCGTGACGTTGGCGAAGTAGTCGCCCCTGGCGGGCGCCACGAAGCGGCCGCCGATGTAGTTGTCGTAGCGTTGGCGGAACGGGTTGGCCACGCCGAGTTTGCTGATGTCCGCGAGATTCATGTCATCCTCATCTTTCTCTGATTGGTCTTGAACGGATTGGGTTGTAGGTATCGGAACCGCTCCTCCTGTTTCGCAAGCCCCGTGCCAGCCCGTTTTGCCCATCCACCGCCCTGCGCAGCGGCCTGGCGGCCCGCCGGCGCCGGCAGTTTCTGGTACAGGTGTCCCAAACTTGAACAACTCAGCGGATCACCACGCCCCAGGGCATTCGACCCACGGCGATGTCGGCGACCCGGGCGCCGGCGGCCGTGTCGATCACCGACACGCTGTCCGATCGGCCGTTGGCCACGTACAGGCGCGTCCCGTCCGGCGTGAGCGCCATGTTCCAGGGGCGCTTGCCCACGGCAATCGCCGGGCCGGCCACGTTGCGCGCGGTATCGATCGGCATCACGCTGGCGTCCGCGCCGTTCGAGACATAGACTTGCCGGCCGCCGGGTCCGACGACGATGCCGGCCGGGTTCTTGCCGGCCGGGATGGTGGCGACGGCGCGGCGCGCTTCGACGTCCAGCACGTAGACGGCGCCGGCCAGTTCGCAGGCGACGTAGGCGCGCTTGCCGTCGGGCAGGAAGCCGATGCCGCGCGGGCGCAGGCCGACCGGGATCGATCCCGCCTGACGGCGCGCGGCGACGTCGATCACGTCGACCTGCTCGGCGTTCTCGGCCGACACCAGCAGCCAGCGCCCGTCCGGGCTGAACACTGCATGCTCGGGATTGCCGCCCCGGACCGCGATGTCGGCCACCAGCGTGCGCGCCGCGGCGTCGACCAGCGCCACGCTATTGCTCTCCTCCACCGCCACGGCGACCCAGCGGCCGTCGGCGGAAGCGCTCACGCCCTCGGGCGACTTGCCGAGCGGGATCGTGGCCAGCAGGGCGCCGGCGGCGGCGTCCAGCACCAGCAGCGCATTGCCGGCGGCATCGGTCACGTACAGGGTCTTGCCGGCGGGATCGGCGGCGATGCCGCGCGGGCGCTGGCCGGCGGCGATCCGGCGCACGGCCTGGCCGCTGGTGGTGTCGATCACGCTGACGCTGCCGGATTTCTCGTTGGGGACGTAGGCGAACGGGGCAGCCAGGGCAGCCTCGGTGGAGGCGGCGAGCAGGAGGGCGGCCAGCAGCGGACGCAGGGAACAAGCGAGTGGCATGGATGGTCCTTTCAGGATGGAAGCGCAGCGCGCGCTCCTTCATGGACTGCAAGGCACGTGCCATGCCTTTGTGCTGGCGCAATCGATTGTTAAACGAGCGTCAACTTTTCCGGCTGGCAGGTATATTGCTTGTTTGTATAGCCGACGCCCGGTCGAGCGGGCGCGCTATCGATCACGGAGACCCGATGAAGTACACCGTTTTGCGCTTGAATGCCGTCGCGGCGCTGTTCGCCGCCACCCTGCCGCCGGCCTGGGCCGGCGCCGACGCACCGGACGCACCCGACGCACCCGTGAGCGTGGTCGTGGTGACGGGCAGCCGCAGCGAGCACCTGAGTTTCGACCTGCCGGCGGCGATCGACGTCGTCGACGCCGAGCGCATCGGCGCCGCGCAGATGCGCGTGAACGCTTCCGAGGCGCTGGCCGCGGTGCCCGGCCTGGTCGTGCAGAACCGCCAGAACTATGCCCAGGACCTGCAGATTTCCTCGCGCGGCTTCGGCGCCCGTTCCGCCTTCGGCGTGCGCGGCGTGCGCCTGATCGCCGACGGCATCCCCGCCACCATGCCGGACGGCCAGGGCCAGGCCGCCACCTTCAACCTCGACATGGCCGAGCGCATCGAGGTGCTGCGCGGCCCCTATTCCGCGCTGTACGGCAACCATGCCGGCGGCGTGGTGCAGCTGTTTACGCGCGAGCCGCAGGGCGCGCCCAACGTGGAGCTGGGCGTGTCGGCCGGCAGCGACGGCATGCGCAAGACCGACGTCAATGCCGGCGGCAAGGACGGCAATTTCGGCTGGCTGCTGGACGGCTCGCGCTTCGAGACCGACGGCTACCGCGCCCACAGCGCCGCCACCCGCGACCAGGCCTATGCCAAGCTGGTGTTCGACCTGCGGGACGGCGCGAAACTGACCCTGACCGCCAGCGGCCTGCGCCAGGACGATACCCAGGACCCGCTCGGCGTGACCTGGGCGACCTGGCAGCGCGACCCGCGCGCCGGCGAGATCGACACCACCGACACGGCGCGCCCGCAGCGCACCTTCGCCGACCGCTACGACACCCGCAAGAGCATCGACCACCAGCAGTTCGGCGCGACCTGGGACCAGCGCTTCGGCAGCGACCGCCTGCGCCTGACGGTGTACGGCGGCAACCGCCGCGTGATCCAGTACCAGTCGTTCTCCAAAGCGTTCCAGGCGCCGGCCAGCCATTCGGGCGGCGTGGTCGACTTCGACCGCGACTTCTACGGCTTCGACGCCAACTGGACGATGTCGCGCCCGTTCGGCGACGGCACCCTGCGCACCGTGGCCGGCCTGGAAGCCGGCAAGTCGAAGGACGGACGCCAGGGCTTCGAGAACTACGTGGGCGACCGGTTCGGCGTCAAGGGCGCGCTGCGCCGCGACGAGACCGACAACGTGCGCAGCGTCGATCCCTACCTGCAGATGGAATGGGAACGCGGGCAATGGGTGTTCACGGGCGGCCTGCGCCACAGCCGGGTGCGCTTCGACGTCGACGACCATTTCCTCGCCAACGGCAACGACGGCGGCAGCGTCGACTACCGCCACACCACGCCGCTGCTGGGCGCGCTGTACAAGCTGGCGCCGTCGCTGAACCTGTACGCCAGCGCCGCGCGCGGCTTCGAGACCCCCACGCTCAACGAACTGTTCTACTCGGGCGCGGGCGCCGGCTTCAACTACCGGCTCGGCGCGGCCACCAGCACCCAGCTCGAAGTGGGTGCCAAGGCCGAGCTGGCCAAGGACGTGCGCCTGAACGCCGCGCTATTCCAGGCGCGCACGCGCGACGAGCTGGTCGTCGACGTCTCCAGCGGCGGCCGCACCAGCTACCGCAACGCCAGCGCCACGTTGCGCCAGGGACTGGAACTGTCGCTCGACGCCGAGCTGCGCGCGGGCTTTTCGGCGCGCCTGGCCGCCAGCGTGCTGCGCGCGATCTACGACGAAGCGTTTACCGGCGTGGCCGAGGGCAACCGCCTGCCGGGCGTGCCCAGGACCAGCCTGTTCGGCGAACTGGCGTGGAAGGCCGCCGACGGCCGCCTGGGGGCCGCGCTGGAGACGGTCGCCAACGGCAAAGTGCACCCGGACGACGCCAATGCGGCCACGCCGGCGCCCGGCTACACGCTGTTCAATGCGCGCGTGCAGGCCTCCCAGCAGCTCGGCCCCTGGCGCCTGAAGGAATACGCGCGCGTCAACAACCTGTTCGACCGCGCCTACATCGGCTCGGTGATCGTCGGCGACAGCAACCGCCGCTACTACGAACCGGCGCCGGGGCGCAACTGGATACTGGGCGCGAGCGCCCGGTACCAGTTCTGACCTACGCCGCGACCACCTGCACGCCATATGTTGCGAACAAGGCGCGCAGTTCGCCGCTCGCGCGCAATGCGTTCAGCGCGGCCTGCAGCCGGCGCGCCAGGTCGGTCCGGTCCTTCCTGACGGCCATGCCGATCGCCCAGCCGGCGCGCGGCAGGAGCTCGAACGCCACCTCCTCGACGGGGAAAGTGGGATCGCCGCGCAGCACGGACTCGATCTCGGAGCGGGTCGCCAGCACGGCGTCCAGCTCCCCCGCCTTCAGGCGCCGCAGCGCCTCGGCGGCCGTCGGATAGATGTGTACCTGTTCGCGGAAGCGCCCGTTCTGCTCGCCCAGCATGACCATGCCGGCGATCGACACCTTCTCGACGCCGATGCGCTTGCCCGCCAGCGCATCGATGCCGTCGAAGACGGGAATGGCCTGCGCGCTGCGCACCAGGCGCACGGTCTCGACGTGGTAGGGCGCGAAGATCTCGACCTGCGGGTTGGCGTTCATCAGCATGCGGTCGACCGGCACGTGCAGCATCACGTCGGCCGGACCGTAGCCCAGGTAGTGGCCCTTCCACACCATATTGCGCAGGTCGTCGTTCAGGTCGTCGCCGGCATTGAACGGCAGCAGCGCCGGCTTCAGGCCCAGCTGCGCGGCGAGCGCCGCGCCGAGGTCGGCGTCGATGCCCTGGCCCTTGTCGGAGAACGGCGCCAGTTCGTTGTAGACGGCGATCTTCAGCGTACCGCCGTCGGCCGGGCCGGCCGCGTACAGCAACGGGGCCGCGCCCCCCGCGCCGAGCAGGACGCAGGCACGCAGCATGCGGCGGCGCGATGGCAGGAGATCTGTCATGGCCGGCGCGTCAGTTGTCGGCACGGCGCGATTCGAGGTAGGTCTTGATGGCCCACATCGCCTCCTGGTTGAACACGCCCTCGAACGGCGGCATGTAGACGGCGCCGTTGCGCACCTTGCCGTGGCGGATGCTGGCCAGAAAATAATTGTCCATCTCCTTGAAGCAGGCGGTCTTCTTCTTGTCGTTCTTCACGCCGGTGCAGTCGCGGTCGAGCAGGCGCAGGTCCGGCGCGATACCGCCGGAGACGGCTTCCAGGCCGTGGCAGCGCGCGCAGTTCTGGTTATAGGCCGAGGCGCCGATCTTCAGTGCGAGCGTGTTGGTGCGATAGGGATTCTCGTCGCGCCACGTCGCGCCGAGTACCGGCAGGCCGGTGGTGTCGACCGCCTGCGGCACCACGTTGCCGTGCGCGCTCGCGAACAAGGAGGTGAGCGCGATGGCGCCGGTGGCGGCCGCGCCGCAGAGGATGCGGGTGGTGTGCTTCATGATGTCTCCAGTAGGTTATCGGTGTGATTCCTACTTGAGCAATCGGCGTGCCATGGCGTGCGGGCCGCGCTCGGGGATGGCGCGGCCGCTGCCGGCCGGCTTGCTGTGTCAATTTGCCACAGGTGTCACACGGCCGCACGCGCCAGCGCCCGCGCGGCGGTCTCGGGATACAGCCGTTCGAGCGTCTCGACGGTGACCTGCCCCAGCAGGGCCTGCACCGGCTGCGTTGCCGCGTCGTCGTCGGGCGCGGCGCGCGCCGCCTTCCACATCCCGGCCAGCTCGCCCTCGCGCTGCGCCAGTGCGCCTTCGACTTCGGCCTGCCAGAACGGCGGCGCCTCCCCTTCCACGAAATTGCCGCGGCCGCGTCCGAAATGCGCCACGGCCAGGTAGCGCAGCACGCTGCCGACCAGCAGCGTGCGCAGGAAGGGATCGGCGAACTGCACGTCGGGATGGGCGCGGTCGGTGCCCGTATTGAAACCCCAGGCCGCGCCGGCCGCGGTCAGGCCCCCGACGATGGCGCCCAGCAGCGCCCCCCCGCCCAGCGTCAGCCCGCCGGCCATCAGGTCGGCCGACAGCCCCGTCGCGGCGCCCGACACGACCGCCCCCAGCAGCCCGGCCTGGGCCTTGTCGATCGGCGCGCGCACGGCGAAGTTCTCGCGCACCCGCGCATTGATGCGGCCGGCGTCGCCCGGATCGAGGCGGTGCAGGCGCAGCAGTTCGATGGTGCTGTCGGCGATGCGCCGCTCCAGCCGCTCGACCAGGCCCGCCATGGCGGCATCCTGGCGCTTCTGCTCGTCCTTGCCCAATCCCACCGCCTTCAGGGCCGAGCGCAGGAAGCCGCCCTTGTGTTCGGACGCGATCTCCTGGCGGTCGCGCGCGGCGCCGGCCAGCATGCGCGCTCCCTGCCCCACCGCGGCATGGAAGCGCCGCAGGTTTTCGGCCTGCCATCCGGCCAGCAGGCGCGCATAGCCGTCCTGCTTGGATGCGTCGATCAACTTGCCGACGCGGTCGTAGAACACGTCTTCGTGCACCCAGCAGCGCGCGAAGGCGTCCAGGGCGAGCACGTCGCGCACGATCGCGTACTGGCCCAGGTGCTCCTTCCAGCGCGCCTGCTCGGCCTGTTCCTGGCTGTCCGGGCGCGGCGGCCCGAGCTGGTTGAGCAGCACGACCACCGGCTTGCCCAGCCATTCGAGGATGCGCATCTCGGCCGGCAGGTAGCCGGCGTCGCGCGGATCCTCGGACGAATTGACGAGGTACAGGACGACGTCGGCCGCATCCTTGGCCGCGCGCAGTGCCTGCTGGCTGAGCCAGAACGGGCGGTCGCGGTAGCGGTCGAACACCTCGCGCA
>DAMAFT010000155.1:0-8518 GCA_031995805.1 Massilia sp. | reverse complement strand
TGGTGATCCTGGCCCTGATGCTGGTCGGCGCCGTCTACCTGCTCAAGGCGGTGCATTCGACGGGCCTTACCACCGGCAACCTGGCCTACGACGCCACGCTCAGCCGCGAGGCCGACCTCGGCCTGCATACGGCCTTCCAATGGCTCGACACCACGGCGGCGACCAGCAAGGCGACGCTGGACAACGACAGCGCCGACAACGGCTACGTGGCGCGCCTGGTCAGCACCGACCTGCGCAGCGGCGACTTCTGGGCCGGCAGCAAGACCATCACGGACGGCGACGGCACCCGGGTCGAGTACGTGATCCACCGCATGTGCAACAAGAACGGCGCCTACAACGACCCCGTGGTCAATAACCAGTGCATGCAGACGGCGCCGAACACGGCCGCCTTGGGCAACACGCTGCCGGTGGGCGCCAGCGGCGCGGTCGACGCCGCCCAGTACGCGGGCTCGCCGCGCCTGCACTACGTGGTCACCGCGCGCATCGCCGGCGCGCGCGGCGCCAGCGTCACCAACCAGATGGTCGTCCTGATCGGCGCCTGAGAACGCATCCATGAACAGATTCCTCGCCTTCCTCCGCCTGCTGGCCGCATTGTCGACCGCCCTGGCGGCGTCGGTGCCGGCAAGCGCGGCGCCCACCGGCATCGCCCAGCTGCCGCTGCTGAACCTGAACGGCACCGGCAACGTCAAGCCGAACCTGATGCTGTTGTACGATAACTCCGGTTCGATGGCCTACATGGCGACCCCGGACTACGTGGGCGACACCACCACCTGCCGCGGCGGCTCGACGATGTCGAGCGCGAGCACCGTGGCCTGCTCGGTCGGCCATCCGCCGTTCAACAGCGCCGACTTCAACAAGCAGTACTACAACCCGGCCGTGCGCTACACGCCGCCGGTGCGCGCCGACGGCACGTCCTACGATTCCATGACGACGTGGACCGCCGTGAAGACCGACGCCTTCGGCGTCAACAAGGTCGACCTCGAGAACAAGGCGCGCACCAGCACCAACCTCACCACCAGCATGCCCGACCTGCGCTGGTGCGATTCCAACGGCAACAACTGCGTCTACAACGCGGCCGCCTATACCTACCCGACCGATGCGCGCAAGAAGGCCGACATCTACTACACGAACCCGTACTACTACACGATCAACGTGTCGGAGTACTGCACCAACGCCAACCTGACGGACTGCAAGACCGTCGCCGTGGGCGCCGCCGCGCCGTCCGGCTACCCGGTCCCGGCCAAGGTGCGCTGGTGTAACGGCCGCGACCTGGCGACCTGCCGCGCCAAGTATGGCGACGCCGACTACAAGTACCCGCGCTTCGGCAACCCGAACGCGGGCACGGTCGCGGCCTACGGCACCATCACGATCCAGCAGTCCTCGGTGAGTTCGTCGCTGGCGATCAGCAGCGTGACGGTGGCGGAGCCGGGCGGCGACGTGGTCATCACCAACGGCACCGTGACGGCGTCCAGCGGGACCAATACCTCCAGCCGGATGACCGCGGCCGCGGTAGCGCTGGCCACGTCCATCATCAACAAGACCGGCCTCACGAACCAGTACCTGGCGTGCGTGCGCACCGCCTCCGGCATCGTGCCGGCCTGCTCGACGTACGGCATCACGCTGGGCGGCGACAACATGGTCGCGGTGGTCCCGATCGAGTGCGCGAGCGGCACCAGCGGCAAGACGATCGGCAACTGCGCGGTGGTCGCCGACGCCACCCGCAACGGCTGGGCCATGAGCGTGACCGTCCCAGGCGGCACCAACAAGGGCATCCCGACCGCGACGGCCCCGCTGGGCAGCGGCGCGGCCGTGTTCGTGCGCACCGACATCGTCCCCAGCGTGACCAGCTACCCGAAGGCCGAGGCCCGCACCGACTGCGCCGGCGCCGCCAGCTGCACCTATGCCGAGGAGATGACCAACTTCGCCAACTGGTACACCTACTACAAGTCGCGCAACCAGATGATGAAGACGGCCGTGGGCCAGGCCTTCCAGTCGCTGAATTCGAACTACAACGTCGGCCTGGTGTCGCTGGAGCTGGCGGCGGCGACGCGCGACTCGGACGCGCAGAACGCGATCAACGCGTCCGGCGACATCATCCGCCCGCGCGAATTCTCGGGCAACAACCGGGGCGACTGGTACGACAGGCTGTACGGCATGACCGGCAACAAGTCGACGCCGGTGCGCCTGGCGCTCGATGCGCTGGGCAATATGTACGCCAACAAGGGACGGTTCGCGATGCCGGCCGGCCAGGAGATCGTGCAGTATCCCTGCCAGCAGAACTTCACCTTCATCACCACCGACGGCTACTGGAACGGCGGCTACCCCAGCGTGGCGAACAACGACAACGTCGAGAATCCCGACCGCTTCTGCACCCGCGCCAAGGGCTGCCTCGACACGCGCGCGCAGTCGGCGCCGTCGCTGGCCGACGTCGCGCTGTACTGGTACAACGGCGGCTCGGCCACCGGCACCTCGTCGCTGCGCCCGGGCCTGGAAGACTGGACCGCCGAGGGGCTGGTGCTGGGCCAGAGCGACGACAACAAGCGCCTGCACATGAACACCTACGCGCTCGGCCTGGGCGTGGACGGCATCATGACGTACGAGAAGAACTACGACACGGAGCCGAACCAGCAACTCGACTTCTACAAGCTGACCACCGGGGTGACCAGCGGCTGCCCGTGGAACAACAACCGCGCCTACGTCTGGCCGGACCCGAACACCACCGACACCGACGGCGGCGCCGCCTACCAGTCGCGCGTGGACGACCTGTGGCATGCGGCGATCAACGGCCGCGGCAAGTACTTCAGCGCGTCCGATCCGACCGACGTCGTCGAAGGCCTGGGCAAGGCGCTGTCGGCCATCCAGACGCGTACCGGCGCGGCGTCGGCGGCCGCCACCTCGACCCCGAACATCACGACGCTCGACAACGACGTGTTCTCGTCGACCTTCACGACGGTGAAGTGGTACGGCGAACTGTCGGACCGCAAGATCTCCGCGTCCGACGGTACGGTCGGCAAGGATGCCGCCTGGACCACCACCAGGACGCTGGGGCAGAAGGTGGCGGCCAGCTCGGACACGCGCACCATCCTGATGCTGGATACCGTCAACGGCGGCCTGAAGCCGTTCCGCTATGCCGGCATGACGGCCACCGAGAAATCCTGGTTCGACAACAAGTGCGGCGAGATGTCGCAGTGCCCGACCCTGTCGGAAGCGAACCGCGTCATCGTCAACACGGGGGCCAACGTCGTCAACTGGCTGCGCGGCTGGCAGCAGTATGCCGACGACAACGTGATGCGTGCCTATTCGCGCGTGGCGCCCGACCCGAGCCAGCCGGAGAGTACCTACCTGGTGGTGCTGGGCGACGTCGCCTCGTCCAAGCCGGCCTACCTGCGCGATCCGCGCAAGGGCTACACGCTGGCCGGCTACGCCGACTACAAGACGAACCAGGCCGCGCGCAGCGCGACCGTGTTCGTCGGCGCCAACGACGGCATGCTGCACGCCTTCGACGCCTCCAACGGCAACGAGCGCTGGGCCTACGTCCCGCGCATCACCATGAAGAAGCTGTACCGCCAGGCCAGCACGACCTACGGCACCAACCACCAGTACACGGTCGACGGCGCCCCCGAGGTGGCCGACGTGCAGATCGACGGACGCTGGCGCTCGGTGCTGGTGTCGGGCCTGAACGCGGGCGGGCGCGGCTACTACGCGCTGGACGTGACCGATCCGGCCAACCCGGTTGCGCTGTGGGAACTGTGCGCCGACGCCGCCGTGTGCGCGGGGAACAACTATGACGCCGACATCGGCCTGACCTTCGGCAATCCGCAGTTCGGCACCTGGATCGACGCCGGCGGCACCACGCGCTGGGTCGTGTTCCTGACCTCGGGCTACAACAACGTGCCCGGCGTCGAGGGCGGCGCCGGCGGCGACGGCCGCGGTTACCTGTATGTGGTCGACGTGGCCAGCGGCCGGGTGCTGAGCAAGACCAGCACGGGTGCCGGCAGCACCGGCACGCCGTCCGGCTTCGCGCGCATCACGGCCACCGGCGTCAACCCGCAGGCCGATCCGCTGGTGACCTACGTCTACGGCGGCGACAACCTGGGCAAGATGTGGCGCTTCGACTTCACGGCGCGCGGCAATCCGTCGGTGCTGCTGATGGGCGACGCCGGCACCGGCCAGCCGGTCACGGCCCGCCCCGAGATCACGTTGTGCCAGGTCGACAGCACCGACGCCCAGGGCGTGGTCACGTCGGGTGTCTCGCGCGTCGTCGCCTTCGGCACCGGGCGCCTGCTGGACGTTCCCGACATCACCGACACGACGACGCAGAGCACCTACGTGCTGAAGGATGCCGGCACCGGCATCGCGGCCGCCGACTGGCGCGCCGCGTCGGCGATGGCGCAGATCGTGCTCACCAAGACCAGCAGCGCCGCCGGCGACACCTACACGTCGACCAGCACCGCCGCCAACCTCTCGACCAAGGCCGGCTGGTACGTCGACTTCGACCGCAACCCCGGCGAGCGCGTGAACCTGGATCCGAAGGTCATCGCGGGGACGCTCGACGTGGTGACCAACATCCCGTCGACGTCCTCGGCCTGCACCGTGGGCGGCAAGAGCAACCTGTACCTGCTGGACGCCTGCACCGGGGAGCTGATCGCCGGCGCGACGCTGTCGGCGGCGTCGGCGGCCGTCGGTTCCACCGTCGTGCAACTGCCGGGCGGGACCTTCGTGCAGATCTCGACGCTGGCCAACGGCGACCTGAAGACGACGCAGTTCCCGCCCTCCAAGGCCAGCGCGGCGCGCAAGACGGGGTGGAGGCGGGTGCGGGATTGAGGGTAGCGCAGGCTCGCCCGCACTCGCCGTTCATGGACGTGGCACCGGTCGGCAGGCAGCCTACCGGTGCTTACTGCTGCCCGTGCGCCCCGCGCACCACCGCGCTGACCGTCTGGGTCGCGACGCCGCCGTCCGCTCCCGTCACGCGCAACTGTACCGGCAGCCAGTCCTGGCCCGGCGCCAGCCAGGCGTCCAGGCGCGGCTGCCCCGGCGCCGCCACCTCGGCCAGGTGCCAGGCCGGCAGCGTTCCGACGCCCGTCTCCACGTCCTCCAGCCCCACGACCTGGAAGGTGACGAGCGCCGCCGCGTGCGCGTCCGCCACCACCACCGCGATCGTGCCCTGGACCTGGTCCGGCGCCGCCAGGCCCATGCCGGCCAGCTGCACCAGCAGCGAGGCGCGGTCCTGGATGCCCAGCGCGGCCGGGGCATCGGCGCCGCCGGCGCCGAAGCGCACCACGCCCGCCTCGTGGTCGAAGGTGGTCGCCGGCGCGCTGCCGGGGCCGTCCTCGCGCGCGCTGCGCGGCAGCAGGCCGGTATCGCCGCGCTCGCCCTCGCTGGCGAGCCGGCCCAGCACGCCGTCGGTGCGCAGCGTGTAGTGCTGGCCGTCGGTCTGCCAGTCGAGGCTGGCCACGCCGGCATCCTGGGGCGCGCCGCCGGGCCGCTGCATGGTACGGCGGTAGGCCAGCATCGCCGATGCCGGCAGGCGCACGCGGTAGCGGCCCGGCAGCGGCGGCGTGGGCGGCGCCGGCGCCTCGTCGGCCGGTTGCACCAGGCCCGCCGGCTGGACGGCGGCATTCTCGACGGCCGGCACCGGCGGCGCCGGCGGACGCACACTGGCCGGTGGGGTGGGTGGCCGGGGACGCGCCGCGATCGATTGCACCGCCGGGTGCGTGGAAGGGGGGATGGATGGCGGCGCGGCGGCGGGCGCGGGCGGCGCCAGGCGCAGCACCAGCTTGCCCGGAGCGGGCGCGACGTCCAGCGGCGCGCCGGCGCCGTGGCGGGCCAGCAGTTCGAGCAGGGCGACGTGGATGGCGGCGGAGCAGGCGCACAGTGCCAGCAGCCGGCGCTGCCGGGGCGGGACGGCAATCTTCATGGCGCTAGTGTAGCGCCTGCGCGCCGGCGGCGGAACGGCACGCCCCGCGAGGCGGACGCCGTCCGCGGCGCGGCGCGGCCATAATCGGGGCATCATCGTGACAGGAGCAGGCATGACCCACAGCACCAGGACCGGCGCCGGCCGGCGCAAGCAGCCCGTCCCGCTCGACCAGGTGCGGCGCTATCTCGAACCGGGCCCCGTGGTGCTGGTGTCGTCGGCCTGGCGGGACGAGCGCGACATCATGGTCATGGGCTGGCATACCGTGATCGAATTCGCCCCTTCGCTGGTCGGCTGCGTGATCGCGCCGGCCAACCGCAGCCACGGCCTGATCCGCGCCAGCGGCGAATGCGTGATCAACCTGCCGACCACGGCGCTGACGGAGCAGGTGCTGGGTGTGGGCTCGACCAGCGGCGCCGACATCGACAAGTTCGAAGCGTTCGCCCTGACGCCGCAGGCCAGCGAGATCGTCGAGGCGCCGTCGATCCGCGAATGCCATGCCCAGTTCGAATGCCGGCTGCACGACGACAGCCTGGTGGACCAGTACGGTTTCTTCATCTGGGAAGTGGTGGCGGCACGCGCGGCGGCCACGCCGCGGCATCCGGAAACGCTGCACTACAAGGGCGACGGCACCTTCATGGTGTCCGGCAAGGTGATCCACCGGCGTCGGCAGGGGCTGAAGTAACGCCTGCGTCCGCCGTGGCCGACGTCAGCCGCGCGCGGCCGCTGCGATCGCGGCGACGTCGATCTTGCGCATCGTCATCATCGCATCGAAGGCGCGCCGGCCGACGCCGCTGTCGGAAAAGGTGGCGGCATGGGATGGTGCGGCGTCCCGGGCCGTGCCGTCGAACCAGAGGCAGATCGTGTTCTTGCTGGGCATGGTCGTCACCAGGCGGTGTCCGGGCTGCCCAGCATAAAGGAATGGGGGCGCTAGTGGGCCCCGGCCGCAACGGATTCAGTGCACGTGCCGCCGGTGCGCCGCCACGTGCAGCGTCGCGCGCGCAGCCTTGCCGTGCACCTGCAGGGCGGAGGGATGCGGCGCCGTCGCGGCCGCCAGGTCGGTGCTGAGGCGATGCAGGACCAGCACGTCGCGCAGGGCGGCCAGCACCTGGCGCCCGAGCACGCAATCGCCGTACTCGACCTGGGCCATGACGCGGTGCAGCGCGCCGAGGATGACGGCGTTTTCCTCGATGTGCTCGCGCAGGCGCTCGTAGCCGAGGGTTTCCATCATCAGTTCTTCGTGGCGAAAGCCGGCCTCGACGGCGGCGACGACGCCCGTGTAGGCGCGCGGGAAATGCTCGTCCGCCTCGGCGCTAGCCTGGTCCAGGCGGTGGCAAAGCGCCTTGCGCGCACGGCGGATCGCCGCGCAAATCGCAAGCGGGCTGGTGGGATGCAGGTGGCGCTGGGTCATGATGACGGTCCTCATGCAAGTCGATGTTTGCAGTTTCTCCGGGCAGTAACATCTAGTATTTGATGCACGTCAAAACGCTGCCAATCAACAAAGCCGACACGACACCGCGCGGCTTGATCCTCGTGTCATTGGACGCGGACAAGCGCCAGTGGTTCGCCAGGATGTCCGGGAGCGCTGTGCTGCCGCAATCAGCGCAAGACCAGTACCGGGATCGCGCTGTGCGTCAATACCTTCTGGGTTTCGCTGCCCAGCAGGCGCGCGACCATGCCGCGCTTGCCATGGGCGGCCATCACGACCAGGTCGCAACCGTGGTCGCGCGCGGTCTCGACGATCGCTTCCCAGGCATCGTCCTTGCGGCTCAGCACGGTGACGCTGGGGATGCCTTCCTCGCCGGCGCGCCGCGTCACGTAGGCCAGGGCATCCTGCGCCATCCGGACGCGCTCGCGCCGCCACGCGCCGTGGCCCGGAGCGTCGGCCAGGGCGTCGTCGGGATCGAGGACCGTCGGCGCGCACGCGTGCACGCCGACGATGCGCCCGCCGCCCAGGCGCGCCAGCTGCAGCGCCGTCTCCAGCGCGCGCCCGGCGCGTTCGGTGCCGTCGGTCGGCACCAGGATGCGCCTATACATGGAATCCCCCGAACGAGACGCCGGCGCTGCGCAGCAGGGCGCCGTGGATGGCATAGTGGCGCGGACCGGGCCGCGGCGCGTGGCGCTGGCGCGAGATCAGCGCGAGGTCGACCGTGAAGCGGTGCAGCGGCAGGACCCGGGCCAGCAGGCCCAGCGCGCAGCGGCCGGTGCCCAGGTCGCCGCCCGCGACGGCCGGTTCGGCCTGGCGCAGCACCGCCAGCGTGCGCGCATTGCCCTCGCGGTGCGCGCTGGCCGCGCTGAAACCGAGCGCGTCCATCACGCTCTGTTCGTGACGGAAGCGCAGCTCGGCGCAGGCGAGCAGGCGCCGGTAGGCGGCGCCGAAGCGTTCGTCGGACTCGCCCGCCGCGCGGCGCAGTTGCGCGGCCAGTTGCCGGCGGGAGTGGGCGACCGCGGCACGGATGCGGCGGGCGGGGCTGGCGTGGTTCAGGTGTTGCTTCATCGTAATGCGGGTGTTGTTGCGGGATGCGGGAATGTCAACTGCGCGGCGCGGCCGCTTGCGGGCGGGGGCGCAGCACCATCACCGGCACCGGGGCGGCCGCCAGCACG
>DAMAFT010000154.1:0-8581 GCA_031995805.1 Massilia sp. | reverse complement strand
CCCCCTCGTAGTCCGTCCCGGCCTGGGCGGCCAGCCGCTCCGCCAGCCGCACGGAGGCCTCCGTCTCGATCCATCCCGGGGCGACGGACAGCACGCGCACACCCTTCGGCATGACTTCCTTGGCAAGGGACTTGCTGTACGTCGTGAGCGCCGCCTTGGCGGCAGCGTAGGCGGTGGTCGACTCGGGCAGCGGCATCTCGCGCTGGATCGAACTGACGTGGATGACGACACCCGCGCCCTGGGCCAGCATCGAGGGCAACAGCGCACGATCCAGGCGCACCGCGGACATCAGGTTCAGGTTCAGCTCCGCCAGCCAGTGCTCGTCGCTGATGGCGGCGAAACCGCCGCCCGGCGTGCCGGACCCGCCCAGCACGTTGATCACGATATCGACACCGCCCCAGTTCTGCAGGATCGCCTGGGCGACGTGCGCCACGCCTTCGGCCGTCGTCAGGTCGGACGGGATGTAGGTGACGCCCTCCAGAGGTGCCGCCGGAACGCTGCGCGCGGATGTCGCCACCCGGGCGCCGGCTTCCAGGAGGGCTTGCACGACTGCGGCGCCGAGGCCCATCGTACCGCCGCTGACCACGGCCCGCAGGCCATGCAGTCGAAGGTCGAAGCTCATACGGTGATCTCCAGGCTCGCGACCAGGCCGCGCTCGAGGCGGAAGCACAATTTGAGATCGACCGGGCTGCCTGGAAAACTGCCGGCCACGTGGGCATGGACCACATGGACGCCGTCGACCAGCTCCGTGGAGAACGGCTCCACGGTGTAGGTGTACAAGGTCGACGACTCGGCCTTCCATGCCTTGATCGCCTCGCGGCCGAGATGGGTCTGCCCCTTGTCCCTCACCACGCCCTGCGGCGTGAAACAGCGGGCGACGTCGTCGGGACCTTGCCTGTCGGCCGCCAGGTAAGCGGTGATCGGATCGGGAAGCGTGAAAGCGGACATGGCGAACTCCTTGGTTGGAAAGTCCACAGGATGCAGCACCGCATCAGTTTAGAGAATGCATTAGAATCTGGATTCGCCATGTAGAAGAAAGTACATAATGCGCGGATCCGACTTTGCCGAGCTGAAGGCCTTCGTCGCCGTCGTCGAACGCCAGAGCTTTGCCCGGGCTGCCGAGCACCTTGGCGTGTCGCCTTCGGCACTCAGCCAGACCATCCGCCAGCTCGAAAGCCGCATCGGCGCACGGCTCCTGAATCGCACCACCCGCAGCGTCGCGCCGTCGGCAAGCGGCGCGCAGCTCTATGCCCGCCTGGCGCCGCTGTTTCGGGAAATGGCCGTGGCCGTCGCCGAAGCCAGCGAAGCCACGGGGCAGATGCGTGGCACGCTGCGCATCAACACGCTGGGGATTGCCGCAAGAACCATCATTGCTCCGCGGCTGGCACGCTTCCACCAGGCGCACCCCGATGTGCTGCTCGACATCGTCGTCGACGATGCGCTGGCGGACATCGTCGGCGGCCGCTTCGATGCCGGCATCCGCGTGGGCGGACGGCTCGAGAAGGACATGGTTGCCATCCGCCTCACGCCCGACCTGAACATGGTGGCGGTGGCGTCTCCGGACTACCTCGCGCGGCGCGGCATTCCCCGGTCGCCCGCCGATTTGCACGAGCACGCCTGCATCAACTGGCGGCTCCAGAGGGAGGGCAGGCATTATCGCTGGGAGTTCCAGCAGCGGGAGCATCGCGTCGACGTGGCCGTGAACGGTCCCGTCGTCACCAATCATGCCGATATCGGCGTCGCCGCTGCGCTGGGCGGACTCGGTATCGCCTATCACTTCGAGGAAGATGGCGTGGGAGAGCTCCTGGCGCAGGGACGGCTGGTGCGGGTCCTCGCGGACTGGTCGATCTCGCGCCCGGGGATGTTCCTCTATTATCCGAACCGGCAGCATCGGCCGGCGCTCCTGGGGGCGTTCATCGACTGTTTGCTGGATCGAACACCATTCGATCGATCCTGACGACTTCCAGGTACCTATACCATTGGATAGCTGCCAACCCTCCGCCCACCCCCCACAATCGCGGCGAAGGAGAATGCCATGCCCACCCCGATCCGCCCCAGCGCAACCCGCGCCGCCCACCTCGCTGCACTCGCCCTGCTCAGCGCCGGCCACGCCCACGCCCAGCAAGCCGTCACGATCTACGGCCGCCTGAACGTCTCGATGGAACACGTCGACAACGGCAGCGGCTTCACCCAGACGCGCTTGGTCAACAACCGTTCCGTCCTCGGCTTTCGCGGCAGCGAAGACCTGGGCGGCGGCGTCAAGGCCATCTTCCAGCTCGAAGGCACGCTGTCGCCCGATACCGGCGCGGGCGAACCGTTCCGGCGCGATACCCGCGTCGGCCTCGAGGGTCCCTGGGGCACGCTGTTCGCCGGCCACTGGGTCACCGCGTACGCCGGCGCCACCTCCAGCCTGGACCCGTTCTACCCCACCACGGCCGGCTACATGAGCATCCTGGCCAACGGCTCCGGCCCGTCGGTCGACAACGTCAACAACGTGTATTCGTTCGACCGGCGCCAGGCCAACTCGATCCACTACTGGACGCCGGCATGGCGCGGCCTGGCGCTGCGCCTGACGCACGGCATGAGCGAGGAACGGCCGGCGGGCGGCGCCCACCCGGCGCTGGACTCGGCCGCCGCCGTCTACGAGCGCGGCCCCTGGTACGCGGTGCTGGCGCACGAGCGCCACCGCGACTACCAGGGCGCGGGCCTGGACGACCGCGCCAGCAAGGCGGCGCTGGCCTACCAGTTCGGCCCGGCCGCCTGGGGCCGGACCCGCGTCGCGGCGATCGTCGAACGGCTGGAATACGGCACCGCGTCCGGGGAACTGGCGCGCGATGCGGCCTGGGTCTCGGTGTCGCACCAGATGGGAGCGCATGGCCTGCGCCTCGCCGTGGGGCGCGCGCGCGCCGGCAGCGGACCGTCGACGGCGCGCGTGGGCTACCTGCGCAGCGGTCCGGGCACGGGCGCCACCCAGGCGACGCTGGGCTACGACTACACGCTGTCGAAGCGTTCCAGCGTGTATGCCTACGTCACGCGCCTGGACAACGGCGCCAACGCGGCCTACGATTTTCCGATCAACGGGGTCGGGCCGGCGGCGGGGGCGACGCTGAAGGGGCTGTCCATGGGCATGCGCCACAATTTCTGAAGCCCGGGAGGCGTCACGCCTCCTTCTGCCGCACGATCCAGCGCTCCACGACCTCGCCCAGCACGTCCAGCGGCACCGACCCGCTGCGCAGCACCACGTCGTGGAAGGCCGGCAGGGAGAACTTGTCGCCCAGTTCCCGCTGCGCCTTGGCGCGCAGCTCGACGATGCGCAGCATGCCGATCATGTAGGCGCAGGCCTGGCCCGGCCAGGCGACGTAGCGCTCCACTTCCTGGGCGCCGATGCCGTAGTCGATCGCCTGCTGGCGCGTCCAGCCCTTGCTGTGCAGGCCCGTATCGACCACCAGGCGGCGCGCGCGGAACAGTTCCGAGCCGAGGGCGCCCAGCAGGCCCGGGACATCGCCCTCGTACCAGCCCTGCTCCACCGCGAGGCGCTCGGCGTACAGCGCCCAGCCTTCGCTGTGCGCGCTGCCGCCGCCGAAGATGCGCTGGGCGCGGAACTTCGGCAGGCCGGCCTGCTCCTGCTGGAGCGCCAGCTGGAAATGGTGGCCCGGCACGGCTTCGTGGTAGGACAGGCTGCGCATGCGGATCATGTCGAACGTCGGCCCGCGCATCGGCACCCAGAAGATGCCGGGACGGCTGCCGTCCGGCGCCGGCAGCGAATAGTGCGCGGCGGCCGACGGCTCCGTCAGCGGCGGCTCGCGCCGCACCTCGACCGGGGCGCGCGGCGTGAGATCGAACAGCGCGCCGCTGCGGCGCTCGGCGTCGGCCACCATGGCGGCGTACTTCTGCAGCAGCGCCGGGCGCGGATCGGGTTGCGGCGGCGGCTGGAAGGTGGCGTCCAGCTGCGCCATGCGCGCCTCGACGCTGCCGTCGACGTAGCCGAGCGCGCGCAGGTGGCGGTCCATCTCCCCTTCGATGCGCGCCACTTCGCGCAGGCCGATCTCGTGGATCTGCGCCGCCGTCAGGCTGGTGCCGGTATAGGTGCGCAGCGCCTGCTGGTAGGCGGCCGCGCCGCCCGGCAGGCGGTCGACGCCGGCCGCGTCGGCGGTGCGCGGCTGCAGCGCGCGCAGGAAGGCCTGCACGCGGCGCCAGGCCGGACGCACCTGCGTGTCGACGATGCGCGCGGCCTCGGCCAGCGCCCGGGCGCGCGCCTCGGGCGCCAGGTCGGCCAGCTTGCCGCTGCGCTGGGCCAGCGAGGTCACCAGCACGTTGTGCGCGGCGTCCGGCTCGAGGAACTTGTCCACCTGGAATTGCGCCCGCTCGAGGATGAAGCGCGGCGGCACCAGGCCGCGCCCGGCCGCGGACTTGGCGCGCGCCAGCGCCTCGTCCATGCGCACGGCGACGTATTGCAGGCGCGCCAGGTAGGTCGCGATGTCGGCCGCGCCGCGCAGCGGATGGGTCGCGGTCAGGAAGTTCACCAGGCCGACCTGCACGCCGCCGAACTGGTTGAACACGAACACGTGGTCCTCGAACGGCGCGCTGGCGACCGTGTTCTGCAGCGACCAGCGCATCACCTGCGCCGAGGTACGCTGCTCCTCGCCGAGCGGACCGGCCAGGAAGGCGTCCAGCCGGGCGATCCCGAGCCGCGCCAGCGCCACCATCTCCTTGTTGTGCGCGCTCGACAACGGCGTCAGGGCGCGATCGAGGGCATCCTGGCGCGCGCCGGCGAAGTACTGCGTGGCGCTGGCGAGCTGCGGGTTCGCTTCCACCCACTCGGCGGCGAACTGGTCGGCCCAGTCGCCGAAGGCCCGGTCGGCCGCCGTGGCCGCCGTGGCCGCTCCGGCCTCCTGGGCCTGCTGGGCCTCCTGGGCCGCCTGCGCCGGCAGCGCATGCAGGACGAGGGGAACGAACAGTGTCGCGACGGCGACGGCCAGCTGGCGGGAACGGCGATTCGGCATGTCTCTCTCTTTTCGTGATGGATGTCGTGCGCCGGGCGCGCTGCCCGGGGTACGGCAATCTATCACGGAAGGGTGCGCCGAAACAGCCGTGTCATTCCCGGTCGGCGTCGATCGTCAGCGCCTGCGCGCCGTTCCAGGTCTTGGCCAGGCGCCAGTCGCGCAGCGCGCCCTCGGCCACCACGCTCCAGTGGGTCTGTTCCAGCGCCGGCAGGTCGACCGCGAAGGCGCCGGCGGTATCCGGACGCACCAGCAGCGCGATGTCCCTGGCCGGCAACGTCGGGTGCACCAGGTAGATCGTGAACGGCACCGCCAGCGGCTTGCCGGCGCTGGCGATGCTGCCCTTCAGGCGGCCCTCGGCCGGCAGGTAGCTGGCGCGCAGCGACAGGCGCAGGCTGGTCGCCACGCGGTCGCGGCGCAGGTCCTGGTTGATCGCCTTGCCCTGCTTGTAGTAGTCGTCGACCACCACGGCGTCCGGGTGGTCGAACGACATCAGCACGGCGATGCCGGTGAATACCATCGCCGACACGGGTCCCAGCATCAGGAACCAGGGCCAGCGGTGCTTGTACCAGGGGTCGGCGTCGCCGTTGCGCGGCATGGCGGCGGCGGGGGTGGGAATGGCATGCATGATCGGTCCTTCCAAATCGTTCGGTTCAATGAATCATTTCGGTACGATGAACACGGCCTTCTCGGTCACGCTCACGCCCGGATCGTCCTGCGCCGTGACGGTGAACGCGATGTGGTTCGAGCCGGTCTTGGCGTGGCCGGGGTCGGCGCGCACGCGCACCGGCACGGCGCGCGCGCTGGCGCCCTTCAGCTCCACCGTGGCGTCGCCGGCCACCGTGGCGCCGGGGATGCCCGCGACGGCGATGCGGAACACGTGCGCTTCCTCGCCGGTGTTCATCACCTGCAGCCGGTACACGTTCTCGATCAGGCCGTCCTCGACCTCGCGGCCCATCGCGCCGCGGTCGCGGATCACGTCGAGCTTGAGCGGGGTGCGCAGGGCCAGCGAGGTCGTCATGGCGCCGGCGATCAGCAGGAAGAACACGCCGTAGCCGATCACGCGCGGGCGCAGGATGCGGCGCCGGATCTGCGCGCCGCTCCAGCCCTGGGCCAACGCATTGCCCGTCGAGTAGCGGATCAGGCCGTGCGGCTTGTGCACCTTGTCCATCACGCTGTCGCAGGCGTCGACGCAGGCGGCGCAGCCGATGCACTCGTACTGCAGGCCGTTGCGGATGTCGATGCCGGTCGGGCAGACCTGCACGCACATGCTGCAGTCGATGCAGTCGCCCTTGGCCGTGGCCTTGGCGCCGCTCTTCTCCACGCCGCGCGGTTCGCCGCGCTGGACGTCGTAGCTGACGATCAGCGTGTCGCGGTCGAACATCGCGCTCTGGAAGCGGGCGTACGGGCACATGTACTTGCACACCTGCTCGCGCAGCCAGCCGGCGTTCTCGTAGGTGGCGCAGGCGTAGAACAGCACCCAGAACGCTTCCCACGGTCCCAGCCCGAAGGTCAGCGCCTCGTGGCCCAGCGTGCGGATCGGCGTGAAGTAGCCCACGAAGGTGAAGCCGGTCCACAGCGCCACCAGCGCCCACGCCAGGTGCTTGCTGCCGCGCTTGGCGATCTTCTCGCCGTTCCAGCGCTGGCGGTCCAGGCGGATGCGGGCGCTGCGGTTGCCTTCGATGCGGCGCTCGATCCACAGGAAGATCTCGGTGTAGACCGTCTGCGGGCAGGCGTAGCCGCACCAGATGCGCCCCGCCACCGCGGTGACGAGGAACAGCCCGTAGGCGCAGATGATCAGGAGCGCCGCCAGGTAGATGAAATCCTGCGGCCACAAGGTCAGGCCGAACAGGTGGAACTTGCGGGTCTCGAGGTCGAACAGGACGGCCTGGCGGCCGTTCACCATCAACCAGGGCACCCCGTAGAACAGCAGTTGGGTCAACCAGACGAACGCCCAGCGCAGCGAAGCGAAGCGGCCCTTCACCTCGCGCGGATGGATGTCCGCGCGCGACTCGTACATCTTGATGACCGCTTCCTTCGGCGCCGGGGCGTTCATTTCGCGGCTACCTCGGGTGCGCCGGCATGCGGCTGGCGCGGGCCGTTCGACAGGCTCCAGACATACGCGGCCAGCACGTGCGCCTTCGGCTCACCCAGGAACTCGCCCCAGGCCGGCATGGTGTTGTCGCGGCCCTTGCGGATGGTTTCCATGACGGTTTCCACGCTGCCGCCGTACAGCCAGACCTTGTCGGTCAGGTTGGGCGAGCCGAGCATCTGGTTGCCGTGCGCATCCGCGCCGTGGCAGGCGGCGCAGGCGCCGAACTTCTCCTTGCCGAAGCTGACCTTGATCGGGTCCGCCGACAGGCCGGACAGGCTGCGCACGTAGTGGGCCACGTTCTCGATGTCCTTGTCGGAACCGAGCGCCGCGCCCATCGGCGGCATCTGGCCGTGGCGGCCCTTCATGATGGTCTCCTTGATCACCGAGGGTTCGCCGCCGTACAGCCAGTCGTTGTCGGTCAGGTTCGGATAGCCCTTGTTGCCGCGCGCGTCGGAACCGTGGCACTGCGCGCAATAGGTCAGGAACAGGCGCTCGCCGATGGCGTGGGCCTGTGGATCGCTGGCCACCTGCTGCAGGTCCTGGTGCAGGTACTTGTCGAACAGCGGGCCGTATTCGGCATTGGCCTGCTTGACCTCGGCGTCGTACTGGCCGGTCGATTTCCAGTCGTACTTGCCGGTGTAGCTGCCCACGCCCGGATACAGCACCAGGTAGACGACGCCGAACACGATGGTGAGCCAGAACATGCCCATCCACCAGCGCGGCATCGGCGTGTTCAGTTCGGTCAAGTCCTCGTCCCACACGTGGCCGGTGGTCTTTTGCGGTTCGCCGTTCTCGTCGAGCTTGACCTTGTAGCGCGACTGCGACCACAGCAGGATGCCGCAGCCGGCGATCGAGCAGATCACGATGATCGTGACGTACCAGTTCCAGAAACCGCTGGTGAAGTCAGACATGGCGGTCCTCCCTGCCGGTATTGAACTCGTCGGCGCCCTCGTCGGCGAACGGCAGCGTGGCGGCCGCCGCGAAGTCGCGTTCCTTGCGCACGTAGGTCCAGGCGAAGATGCCCATGAAGGTGGCGAAGCTGATCAGGGTCATGATGCTGCTTGCGCTGTCGAACAGATGTGTAATGGCCATGTCAGTTCCTCGTCTTGATCTGCGTGCCCAGGCCTTGCAGGTAGGCGATCAGGGCATCCTGCTCGGTCTTGCCGTCCAGCTCGGCGGGACCGTCCTTCACGTCCTGCTCGCTGTAGGGCACGCCGATGCGCTGCATCGCGCGCAGCTTCGGCACGATCGATTGCGGATCGAGCTTGGTCTTCGCCAGCCACGGGTAGCCGGGCATGTTCGATTCCGGCACCACGTCGCGCGGATTGTCCAGGTGGGTGCGGTGCCACTCGTCCGAGTAGCGCGTGCCGACGCGGGCCAGGTCCGGGCCGGTGCGCTTCGAGCCCCACTGGAACGGGTGGTCGTAGACGAACTCGCCGGCCACCGAGTAGTGGCCATAGCGCTCGGTCTCGGCGCGCAGCGGCCG
>DAMAFT010000153.1:0-8629 GCA_031995805.1 Massilia sp. | reverse complement strand
CAATGCGCAGCGCACGCGCCACGCCGTCGTCGCCGACCAGCGCCAGCATCCCCAGTTCGCCCTCGCGCATGCGGTCGTAGGAACTGGTGAAGTAGGCCGGGTCGACTTCGACGACGGCGATCCCGGCGAAGCGCCCGTAGCCGTCGTTGATGCGGCGCGTGAAGCGCAGGCGCGGGTCGGCCGCGGCGGCGTCGCTGCGGGTGCGGCTGACGTAGGGCTCGCTGACGTCCTCGTGCTGGTGCACCGTGAAGAAGGGTTCGTGCGAGACGTCCTGCGCCGGCACGGCCGGATGGCTGCCGACGACCAGGCCGGCGCGGTCGGCGATGCTGACCTGAAACACCAGGCCGGGCGGCAGCAGTCCCTGGCGGCGCAGGGCGGGCAGGGCGTCGGGCGCGCCATCGCGCTCGACGGCGTACTTGACCACCTTGAGCGTCTGGTCGATCGCGTTCAGGTTGCGCGCCATCTGCGCTTCGTAGGTGTCGACCTGTTCGCGCGCCGCGTCGCGCGCGGCGTCGGCGGCGGCGACGCGCTCGGCGTCCACCAGGTGCAGGGTGCCGATCCAGATCGCCGCCAGCGGCACCAGCGCGAACAGCGGCAGGGCGACGTGGGTCTCGAGCGCACGGCCGAACAGGCGGCGCAGGCGCGCCGAGCGGATGGCGAACGGGCGCCGCATCGTCGCGCCCGTCATTGCACCACCAGCACGGCGCGCACGCTGGCGTCGAGCGCGCCGTGCTCGATGTAGCCGATGGCGTCGGGATCGTCGGCCACGCGGCGCCGCACGGCGGCGCTGTCCGGGATCTCGGCCGGCGGCTGGCCGCGGCCGGTGAACACCAGCTTCGACCAGTGCGCCTTGAGCAGGGCCGGGCTCTTGTTGGCCACGCGCGCGTAGAACTCGTCGCGCAGCGGGGAGCCCAGGCGCTGGTCGAGCGGCACCGCCTCGACGCCGTCGGGGAAGCGCGCCGCCTGGCCGAGGAAGATCGCGGCGACCTGGTCGGCGCGCAGCGCCGTCACGGCGCTTTTCGCCGATACGATCACGACCAGGTCGGCGCCGTGGGCGGCGCCGGCCGCGACGACGAAGGCCAGGGCCGTGCCGAGGCTGCGGAGGAAGATGGGCAGGCGCATGTCAGTAGACGAAATCGAGGGCGACGCTGGCGACGTGGGCCGTGCGTCCGGACTGGAAGCCGGGCGCGGGATTGATCATGGTGCCGCGCGAGCCGGCACGCGGCGTCACGCGGTCGTACTGCAGCTTGAGCGCGGCGTTGGCGTGCAGGTCCCAGCGCAGGCCCAGGCCGTACGTCGATTGTTGCGGGATCGTGGCCAGCAGCGCGGCCAGGCCGGCGTTCAGCGCCGCCGCCGCGGGCACGGCGGGCGCCGGCAACGCGTCCAGCGGCAGGCCGGGATCGGTGTCGGCGTCGGCGTCGGCGGCCCGCACCCGCGCCCAGGTCGCGTACGGCGTCCAGGCGCCGTGGCGCCAGCCGGCGCTGACGTAGGCGCTGCGCGTCGCACCCAGGAAGGAATCGGTGCGGGTGCGGCCCGCCTCGGCCAGCAGGAACCAGGTGCCCGGATCGTAGTTCAGGCCGATGTTCGCGACGCGCATGTCCTTGTGGTCCATCTCGTAGCGCCGGGCGAGCGCCTGGCCGGCGGGACCGAAGGCATCGAGCCCGCGGAACAGCGGCGCCGCGAGGTCGCTCGAGACTTCGGCGCGCAGCAGGTTGGCGCGCACGCTCAGCGCGCCCCATTCGGCCGTGTGCGAGATCCCGGCGATGCCGCGCGCGCGGGCCCGCAGCGCCGACGCCAGCGGCACGTCGTCGTGGCCGTAGAAGACTTGCGAGGTATGGTGCAGCGGCCCCGAGTCCCAGCGCAGCGTGGCATCCACGCCGTCGCTGCTGGTGACCGGCACCACGCCGTAACCCTCGACCGGCGGCCGCACCCACGGGTAGGCATAGCCGACGCGCCGGTAATCCGCGGTCAGGAACACCGGCAGCGCCACGCGACCCGCGCGCAGCGCGAGTTCGGGCGTGAGCCGGTACTTGACGTTGGCCCATTCGACCCGGGGACGGTAGCTGTTGTCCGCGCCCTGTTCGCTGACCACCTGCAGCACGGCCGACCAGCGCTTGTCCATCTGCAGGTCGAGCTGCAGGCCGAGCCGGCTGTCGACGTCGGGGCTCCAGCTGCGCGAGGCGCCGGCGCCGGAACGCTTCAGGGCGTTGGACGTGTAGTCGGCCTGCCGCTCGCTCGAATGGGCGACGCCGAGGGTGCCGAATCCAGACACCGACCACGACGGCGCCTCCCCGGCATGCGCGGCGGCCGCGGCCAGGGCCAAGGCGATTGCTCGCAGGGAAACGGGCAGGTGGGAAGGGCGGATTCGTTGCTGCATGGTGCGCTTTCTGGGGATGCCAGCGGGCATCGCGGGAGTCGGGCGGGTCTGGGCTGGACGGGGATTCGGCGGCCGTGCGGGGCAGGGCCAAACCATGGCGCGATCGCGCGGAGCACGACTGTAATGCCGCTTTCGACAAAAGTCGATGGATTTTCGGAAAGAAATATGATGAATTTGATAGTTGTTGCGATGCGGCAACAACTATCCGGTGCGCTGCCTCAGGCGTCGCGCTGCCCCCACAGGCGCTTGCCGTCGAGGTCGAGCTGGGTCAGGTACAGGCGCACGTCGAATTCGAGCTGGTGGTAGTGCGGCTCCATCCAGCAGCACAGTTTGTAGAAGGCCTTGTCGTGGTCCTTTTCCTTCAGGTGCGCCAGTTCGTGCACGACGATCATGCGCAGGAATGCCGGCGGGGCATCGCGGAACACGCTGCCGATGCGGATCTCGTGCTTGGCCTTCAGGCGGCCGCCCTGCACGCGCGAGATGGCCGTGTGCAGGCCCAGCGCCTGCTGCACGATGCCGATCTTGCTGTCGTAGGCGACCTTGGAGACCGGGTCGGCGTTGCGCAGGTAGTCGTCCTTGAGGTCTTGCACATAGCCGTACAGGGCCTTGTCGGTGCGCACGGCGTGGGTGTCGGGATAGCGCTGCAGCAGGTGCCCGGCCAGGCGGCCTTCGGCGAGCAGGCGTTCGACCTGGGATTGCAGGTGGGCGGGATAGGCGCTCAGGTATTTCATGTGGGACATAGCACGCGCACTCTACCATGGCTGCCATGGCGGCGCGAGCCCGGGCGCGGGTTCCTGGCTGGCGCAGCGGCGCCCCGGTAGCCGGGCCGGGACGCGGCCTGGCTGCCGGGAACCTGCGTCATTCCTCCTTGCCGCCCTGGCGGTTGGCGGCCTTCGCGGCCGCGGCGGCGCGGTTGGCCGATTGCCGGCTTTCCCCGCCCTTGCGGCCGATGTCGGCCATGTGGGCGCGGTTGCGGCTGACGACCTCCCCGCCTTTCTGGCCCGCCCGGCGCGCCTCTTCCGAATCGAATTCGTGCGCCGTGCCTTTCTGGTGGGCGGCCTGGCCGCCCTTGCTGGCGATTTGACGCTGCTGGTTCTGGTCCATCGCAGCGAAACCGCGCTTGGCCGGCTGGCTTTTCTGCTCGCTGCCGCCGGAGTCGGCAGCGCTCTTGCCGCCTTCCTTGCTTGTCGCCATATCGATCTCCTTGTGCCTGTCGGTGAACAATCCAAACCCGAGCGTCCATGGATGCGCTCGTGCGTTTAGAGGCGCTGGACAGGCGATAGTTCCGGCGGCCTGGCGCGGTGCCGGCACGGGCGGGAAATTCGTTGCGGGAATGCCGAAATTGCAACGTCGTGCGACAATGGACCGGCATCACTCCCATCCACCTTTCCCCATGAGCGCATGACGTACCCCGAATACATCCTGACCCTCTCCTGCCTTGACCACCGTGGCATCGTGCTGCGCGTCTCGGGCTTCCTGGCCGAACACGGCTGCAACATCATCGACTCGGCCCAGTACGGCGACGCGGAATCGAAGCTGTTCTTCATGCGCGTGCATTTCGCGCTGGAGGACGACGCCGTTTCCGACGAACTGCTGCGCGCCGGTTTCGGTTCCCTGTGCGAGCACCTGGGCGCGGACGGCCAGCTGCACGATGCCGGCCGCAAGCCGCGCGTGCTGATCATGGTGTCGAAGATCGGCCATTGCCTGAACGACCTGCTGTTCCGCTACCGCAGCGGCCTGCTGCCGGTCGAGATTCCGGCCATCGTGTCGAACCACATGGATTTCTACCAGCTCGCGGCAAGTTACAATATCCCCTTCCACCACTTGCCGCTCGAGGCCGGTGCCAGCGAATCGGCCAAGCGCGCCCAGGAGGCGCGCGTGATCGACCTGCTCGACACCCACCGCATCGACCTGGTCGTGCTGGCGCGCTACATGCAGATCCTGTCGCCGGGACTGTGCGAAGCCTTGAAGGGCAGGGCGATCAATATCCACCATTCGTTCCTGCCCAGCTTCAAGGGGGCGCGCCCGTATGCGCAGGCGCACCGGCGCGGCGTCAAGCTGATCGGCGCCACTGCCCATTTCGTCACCGGCGACCTGGACGAGGGCCCGATCATCGAGCAGGACGTCGAGCGCGTCGACCACGCGATGCGCGCCGACGAGCTGACGGCGATCGGCCGCGACGTCGAGAGCGTCGTCCTGGCGCGCGCGGTCAAGTGGTTCGTGGAACACCGCATTTTGCTGAACGGCGACAAGACCGTCGTGTTCAGCTGAACCCGACGAACGCAGACAAGAAAGCGCAGCAACCCAGATGGCCCTGAAAGCAACGATCTACAAGGCAGACCTGAACATCGCGGACATGGACCGCAACTATTACGAGGAACACGCGCTCACCATCGCGCGCCATCCTTCCGAGACCGACGAGCGCGTGATGATCCGCCTGCTCGCATTCGCCCTGCACGCCGACCCGGCGCTGGCGTTCGGCAAGGACCTGTTCGACGTCGAGGAACCGGCGCTGTGGCTGAAGGACCTCACCGGCGCCATCCAGACCTGGATCGAGGTGGGCCAGCCCGACGAGCGCCGCCTGCTCAAGGCCTGCGGACGGGCCGAGCACGTGATCGTGTACAGCTACAGCGCCACCAGCAATATCTGGTTCAAGGGCCTGGCGAGCAAGCTCGAACGCAACCGCAAGATCACCGTCGTGAACATCCCGGCGGAGACCAGCGCCCAGCTCGAGAAGCTGGCCCAGCGCAGCATGCAACTGCAGTGCACCATCCAGGACGGCCAGGTGTGGCTGACCGACGGCACCGATACCGTGCAGGTGGAGCGCGACGTGCTGCTGGGCGGGCGCTGATTCCGGCTATACTTGCGCCGGTCCGTCGTCCCCGACGACGGTATGTCGATGTGTCGTTCAACCGGATGCAACCATGGCCCCACGAGCAATCTCCCCCCTTGTCGTCCTGGCAGCCGCCAGCCTCGTCTCCACTTGCGCGCTGGCCCAGGTCGGCGTGACCGACCCCTGGGTGCGCGCCACCGTGCCGGCCCAGAAGGTGTCGGGCGCCTTCATGCAACTGCGCTCCGCGAAGGCGGCGCGCCTGGTCGAGGTGAAGAGCCCGGTCGCGGGCCGCGTCGAGATCCACGAGATGGCGATGCAGGGCCAGACCATGCGCATGCGCGCGGTCGACGGCCTCGACCTGCCGGCCGGCCAGCCCGTCAACCTGGCCTCGGGCGGCTACCACATCATGCTGTTCGACCTGCAGCGCCAGCTGAAGGAAGGCGAGCAGGTGCCGCTGACGCTGGTCGTGCAGGGCGCCGACGGCAAGCGCGAGAGCGTGGCGGTGCAGGCGCCGGTCAGGCCGCTGAACTACAAGCCGGCGGGGGACGCGGCGCACCATTGACGGGGCAGCGCAGGGTGCTGCCAGGTGTGCCTGGTCACACCGGGGTCAGAGCCCCTTGAAAGCAACACCGGGCTCCGACCCCTAGGGCGCCGAACCCAGCCGGCGCAGGCTGCCCGAGCCGAGCACCGACTTGCTCACCTGCGGGTCGCCGTAGTAGTCGACGTTGCCCGAGCCCGCGATCGTCAGCTTCAGCGCATTGCGCACCCACAGCCTGGCGTCGCCCGAACCGGCCACGGTGACGCTGGCGCCGTCGGCGCGCACCTTGCCGAGGTCGACGTGGCCGGAGCCGGCCACCGACACCGACAGGTTGCGCGCGCTGCCTTCTCCGACTTCCAGCTCGCCGCTGCCGCCCAGGTTCACGTCGACGTCGCCGCCTTCGACGCGGCGCACCTTGATCTCGCCCGAGCCGCCGATGTCGAAGCGCACGCGCTGGCCGCGCATGGCGTCGACGTCCACGTTGGCCGAGCCGGCCAGCGTCACGCGGTCCAGTGCGCGCACCCGCACGACGATCTTCAGGTTGCGCGTGCGGATGTCGGTGTTGGAGCGCGCGCGGATCTTCAGCGTGCCGTCCTCGACCACGGTCTCGATCAGCGGCAGCAGGTTCTCCTCGGTCTCGATGGTGACACCCTCGGCATTGCCGGTGCGGACGTCGACGCTGCCCGGCACGGCCACCGACAGCCCGTCGAAGCGGCCGATGCTGCGCTCCTGGCGCTTGACGGGGCCGCGGCCCTCCACCTTCTCGGAGCCCCAGCCCCAGGCATCGGCCTGCGGCGCGGCGACGAAGCAGGCAAGGGCGCAGGCGCCGGCCAGGAAGCGGCGGCGGTCGGCGGTCGGGGTAGCGGTCATGGTGTTCCTCCTGTGGTTGGTCTTGTGGGATGCGATGGTGACATCCTAAGCCATGCGGGCGGCGCGAGGGCGCGGTTTGTGACGAACTGCAGCGATGGCGCGCCAGGCTGCGCCAGCGCCCGCCAGGCGGTGCCGGCGCCGCACGAGACGGACGACTCCCGGCTAAAATGTCGGCCTGGACATGTCATTGTCCAATCACGCAAGCCAACCGAAAGGGATCACAGGATGAGCACGCTCCAGCCGCCGGCCTATGCCGACGTCGTCCAGGCCGCCGAACGCATCGCCGGCATCGCCAACCGCACCCCGGTGCTGACCTCGCGCACGGTTGACGAGGAATTCGGCGCCGAGGTCTTCTTCAAGTGCGAGAACATGCAGCGCATGGGCGCCTTCAAGTTCCGCGGCGCCTGCAATGCGCTGGCGCGCTTCACGCCGGCGCAGCGCGCCGCCGGCGTGGTCGCCTTCTCGTCCGGCAACCATGCGCAGGCGATCGCGCTGGCCGCGAAGCTGCTCGGCATGCCGGCCACCATCGTGATGCCGCAGGACGCGCCGGCCGCCAAGGTCGCGGCCACCCGCGGCTACGGCGGCAACGTCGTGCTGTACGACCGCTACACGCAGGACCGCGAGCAGATCGGCCGCGAGCTGGCCGACCGGCACGGCTACACCCTGATCCCGCCCTATGACCATCCGGACGTCATCGCCGGCCAGGGCACCGCGGCGAAGGAACTGTTCGAGGAGGCCGGCGCGCTGGACGCGCTGTTCGTGCCGCTGGGCGGCGGCGGCCTGCTGTCCGGATCGGCGCTGGCCA
This sequence comes from Massilia sp., assembly GCA_031995805.1. GTDB lineage: Bacteria > Pseudomonadota > Gammaproteobacteria > Burkholderiales > Burkholderiaceae_D > Telluria. The sequence goes on along the minus strand of DAMAFT010000153.1, from coordinate 1,206 downwards.
CGCGCGCGCTGTCGCCCGGCTGCAAGCTGTACGGCGTCGAGCCCGAAGCCGGCAACGATGGCCAGCAGTCGTTCCGCTCGGGCGCCATCGTCCACATCGACACGCCGCAGACCATCGCCGACGGCGCCCAGACCCAGCACCTCGGCAACTTCACGTTCCCGATCATCCGGCGCGACGTCGACGACATCCTGACCGCGAGCGACGAGGAACTGGTGCGCTGCATGCGCTTCTTCGCCGAACGCATGAAGCTCGTGGTGGAGCCGACCGGCTGCCTCGGCTTCGCGGCGGCGCGTGCCATGCGCGAGCAGTTGCGCGGCAAGAAGGTCGGCATCCTGGTCAGCGGCGGCAACGTCGACCTGGCGCGCCTGGGCGCGTTCCTGGCCGGCTGATGGCGGGAACGGGCGGGCGCATGGCGCCGCAGCGGCTCAAGGCGATCCTGTGGGATAACGACGGCGTCCTGTCCGACACGGAATGCCTGTTCTTCGAGGCCAACCGGCGCGTGCTGGCGCAGCATGGCGTCGACCTCGCGCACGCGGACTACGTCGCCTGGTACCTGGAAGAATCGCACGGCGCCTGGCACCTTTTGCGTGCGCGCGGCTACGACGACGCCGCGGTCGCGCAGGTGCGCCGCGCGCGCGACGACTGCTATGCCGGCCTGCTGGCCGGGGCCGCGGCGCCGCTCAGTTTCCCGGGCGTGCCGGCGATGCTGGCGCGGCTGGCGCCGCGGGTGGCGATGAGCATCGTCACCGCGTCGTTCGCCGGGCACGTGGCGCTGGCGCACCGCCACGGCGGCGTGCTGGAGCACATCGGCGCCGTGTTCGCGCGCGAACCGGGCCTGCGGCCCAAGCCGCATCCCGATCCCTACCTGAACGCACTGCGCCGGCTCGGCCTGGACGCCGGCGACTGCGTCGCCGTCGAGGATTCGCCGCGCGGCGTGGCCGCGGCCCGGGCCGCCGGGTTGCGTTGCATCGCGCTGCGCAGCGACCTGCTGGCCGGCTACGACTTCGACGGCGCCTGGCGTGTCGTCGACGACCATGCCGCACTCGAACGCGAACTCGCACTGCTGCTGGACGGCGCGGCGCCATGAAAAACGGGGCGCCTCCTCGCGGAGGGCGCCCCGTTCACGTTGCCGATCCCGCCGTCAGCCGTGCGCGATGCCGGTCGCGATGCTGGTGGAAACGGCGCCGACCAGTTGCACCATCTCGT
>DAMAFT010000152.1:0-8679 GCA_031995805.1 Massilia sp. | reverse complement strand
GGAGGAGTGGCGCTTGCGCCCCGCGCCGCACACGGCGGATTCGGGACTGGGCGCCGCGCGGTCAGCAGCGGACCCAACAATATCGAAACGAACGCAGAAAAGATTTGCGGTGCATCAATTTCGCCGCAAACAGACAATTCTCCGGCTCAATTTCCCTTTAGCTCGACCCGGTGGATATTGCGCCGCCATTCGCCCAGCGACTGCACGCTGTCGTCCTCCAGGCTCTCGACGAGGATGTCGTCGCCCTGCTTCGCGACCAGGAAGCTGGCGCGGCGGTGCACGTCCTGCCTGCGGTTTTCCACGAAGCTGAGCTGGTAATAGGATTTGCCGTCGATGATCCGGGGCGCGGGATCGTCCTCGATGACGGCGCCATGCACCTTGCCCTTCGACGCCTGCTCGATCTGTTCGGACCAGGCCTTGACTTCGGGCAGGTCCAGCACCTGCGCCATCGCCTGGTCGCGCGTGCGCTCGGGGATGGCCGGCGCCGGGGCCGGCTGCGCGGCCGGCGCCGGCGCGGGCGGCTCGGCGCGCTTGCAGGCGCCGAGGCCGCAGGCCAGGGCCAGGGCGAGGATGGGGGCCTGCCAGCGTGCGGCAGGAAGGAAACATGACCGTTGCGGCCGGGCGATAGGGGATGACATCGGGTCATGGTAAACCACGGCCTGACCCGAGGGCAATATGCGTCAGAACTCTTCCCATTCCGTCGCCGCGACCTCCTTGCGCACGGCGGCGCGCGCCGGGGCGGGCGGGCGCTTCGGCGCGGCGGATGCAGCCGATGCGGCAGCCTGCAGCGGCTTGCGCGCCGGCGGCGCGGCGATGACGGCGGCGGCCATGGCGGGGCGGGGCGGTGCCGCCGCTGCGCCGGCCAGCTTGAAGGTGCCGACCAGCCCGGCCAGTTGCGCGGCCTGTTCCTGCAGCGACTGGGCGGCGGCGCTGGCCTGCTCGACCAGCGCGGCGTTCTGCTGGGTCGCCTCGTCCATCTGCGTGACGGCCTGGTTGACCTGTTCGATGCCGCTGCTCTGTTCGCGGCTGGCGGCCGAGATCTCGGCCATGATGTCGGTGACGCCCTTTACCCGGCCGACGATCTCGCCCATGGCGGTGCCGGCGTTGGTCACGAGGTTCGAGCCGATGCCGACCTTGTCCACCGAGTCGTCGATCAGCGCCTTGATTTCCTTGGCGGCGGCGCCGGCCCGGTGCGCCAGGTTGCGCACCTCGCCCGCGACGACGGCGAAGCCGCGCCCCTGTTCGCCCGCGCGCGCCGCTTCGACGGCCGCGTTCAGCGCCAGGATATTGGTCTGGAACGCGATGCCGTCGATGACGGCGATGATGTCGACGATGCGGCGGGCCGATTCGTCGATGGCGGCCATGGTCTCGACGACCTGGCCGACGACCTGGCCACCCCGGGTCGCCGCTTCCGACGCCGATTGCGCCGTGCTGCTGGCCTGGTGCGCATTGTCGGCGTTCTGGCGCACGGTGGAGGTCAGTTCTTCCAGCGACGACGCGGTTTCCTCGAGCGAGCCGGCCTGCTGCTCGGTGCGGCTGGACAGGTCGAGGTTGCCGGCCGAGACTTCGGCGGCGGCCGTCGCGATGGTATCGGTGCTGGCGCGCACCTGGGTGACGATGGTCGAAAGCTTGTCGCGCATCTCGCGCATCGCCAGCATCATGCTGCCGCGGTCGCCGGGCTTGACGGGCACGTCGACGGTCAGGTCGCCGCCGGCGATGCGGGAGGCAATCTGCGCGGCGTGATCGGGTTCGCCGCCCAGCTGACGCAGCAGCGTGCGCGTGACGGTCACGGCGCTGGTGATGCCGGCGACGAACGCTACCGCACCGAGCAGCAGCATGAAGCGCACGGCCGATGCATAGGTGTCGTGGGCGTCGCGCGCGGCGTCGTCGTTGAGCTTCACTTCCCACAGCGCCAGTTTCTTCATGGTGTCGAGCCATGCCGCCTGCAACGGGGCCGCCTTGTTCATGAGCAGGTCGTTGGTCTCGTCGATCGCGTTGGCCAGGCCGAGTTTCTCCGCCTCGGCCATCACCGGCAGGGCGGCATCTTCCTGCTGCTGCAATTGCGCGAACATCGTGCGCTCCTCGGGGCTAGTGGCGGGATCCTCGAAGGTCTTGCCGAGATTGGCCTTGGCCTGCGCATAGGAGCGCTCGAGCGCACGGAGGGTGTCGGCCTCGCGCGCCAGTCGGTCCTTGTCGTTGAGGATCGCGATGTTGCGCAGGGCGATCATGCGGTCGCTGACGCTGTCCTGCATCGTGCTGACCAGCTCGATCTGTACGTTGTTGGTATCGGTGATGAGCGAAAGCCGCTCCTGGATGTCGCGCATCTTGAGCAAGCCGGTGGCGACGATGGCCACCAGCAGGGCGAGGACGACGGCATAGCCGAGGGCGAGTTTCGTGCCGACTTTCAGGTTGTTCAGGTTCATGGCGATACTCCGGCAGCCGACCTGGTCTGCGCAGGCGTGCATGGGCACGCGGCGCGACGAGGGTCGGCATGCTGTCAAGATAAAGGTAGGGGCGAAGCGCGACGGCGCAGGGATGGGGCGCTGTATGGCACGGCATGCTTGGTTAGTGCCGCGTGGAAAGTATAAGCGAGCCGAATCGATTACAAATTGAACTGTAGCGTAAATACTACGGAATGTAGGGTGTGTCGGAATCGACCTAGTTGTCGGCTCGGATGAATCTGCTTTATCGCCAGGAATTTCCTGTCGAGATTTTGACGTGATCGATCTCAACCCAGTCGCCCGGGCAGATGGCAAGTTGTTGCAGATCTTTTCTCCAGGAAAAATCTCACATGGATGCCATGCGTGCACTTGTCCGTCCTTCCGGCTTGACCCAATTGAACCGGCCTGTCCGCCTGTGCCTGGCGCACCCTGGTGGGATGCCCGATGAGGTCTTGCTCGTCAAGCATGTCCATGGCCAGGAGACGTTGTGTGGCGGCATCGAATACCGCTTGCTCTGCATTTCCACGCGAGCAGACTTGCCGCTGAAGGAATTCATTGCGCTCCCGGCCGCACTGCAATTCGTCACCGATCGCGGCCAGTTGCGTTCGGTCTGCGGCATCGTGTCCCAGGCTTGCGCCGGGCAAAGCGACGGCGGCCTGGCGACTTACCAGCTGGTGGTGCGCGATGCCTTGGCGCTGATGGAGCAGCGGATCAATACGCGCATCTTCCGGGATGCGAACGAGGTCGCCATTTCCGAAGCGCTGGTGCGCGAATGGCGCAATGCCAATCCGATCCTGGCCAGGACGTTCGACGTCGACGTTTCCGGTCTTTCGGGAACGTATCCGGCCCGTGAGTTCACGATGCAGTACAACGAATCGGACGCGGCCTTCCTGCGCCGCCTGTGGAAACGGCGTGGCATCGCGTCGTTCATCCGTCCCGGGCCTTGCGATGGCGCCACGGCGCCTGCCCATACGCTCGTGCTGTTCGACGATTCCCGGTCGCTGGCAAGGAATGCGGCCGGCACCGTCCGCTTCCATCGCGACGCGGCGACCGAGGCACGCGACGGCGTTTTCAACTGGAGCGCCGTGCGCAACCTGAAGCCGGGCAGCATCACCCTGCAGAGCTGGGATTACCTGCAGGGGCGGATGACGTCGCTCCAACTGCCGACCACCGCCCGGCAGGGGGCGGCTGGCGACCAGTTCGCGTCCAGCCTGGACGACCACCGGATCGACGTGCCGCACGTCGCCGACGACAGTGCCGATTTCCGCAGGATCGGCGAATTGCGCATCCGGCGTCACGAATACGAAGCCAAGTGCTTCCACGGCGAAAGCGGTGTACGCGACTTGTGCGTCGGGCAGTGGTTCCGGCTCGATGGGCATCCGGAGATCGACAGGCATCCCGCCGACGAACGCGATTTCGTGGTGACGGCATTGTCGGTGGTCGCGGAAAACAATCTTCCCAAGGACATCGATGAACGGACCCGGCGCCTGTTCGCCGGCAATGGCTGGCATCGGGCGGGGCATGCCGGGCTGGCGCAGGCGAGCGAAGAGCGTGATGTCAGATACACCAACCGGTTTACCTGCGTGCGGCGCGATATTCCGATCGTGCCGGCGTACGACCCGCGCCTCGATCTGCCGCGCGTCGAATTGCAATCCGCGCTGGTCGTCGGGCCGCAGGGCGCGGAAGTGCATTGCGACGAACTCGGACGCGTCAAGCTGCGCTTTCCCGGAACACGGGAGGAAGACCATCGGAATGGCGCCGGGGCCGGCAATACGGACAGGGATTCGGCCTGGATCAGGGTGGCGAGTTATTGGGCCGGGAACCAATGGGGAAGTCTCAGCCTGCCGCGGGTCGGCGACGAGGTGCTCGTGGCGTTCCTGGACGGCGATCCGGACAAGCCGATTGTCGTGGGCCGCGTGTACTCGGGAGCGGCCGCCCCGCCGGCATTCAGCCATGCAGGCGGCTTGCCCGGCAACCGCTTCCTGGCCGGCATCAAGAGCAAGGAGGTGGGCGGCATGCGCCACAACCAGTTGCGACTGGACGACACGCCGGGACAGATCAGCGCGCAACTGGCCAGCGAACACGGGCACAGCCAGCTGAACCTCGGCTACCTGACGCATCCGCGCCGCGATGGCACGGGTGAGGCGCGCGGCGAAGGCGTCGAACTGCGCAGCGACCAATCGGTGGTCGTGCGCGCGGCGCGGCTGATGCTGTTGACCACGCAGGCGATGCTCGGTGCGGCGGGCAAGCAGCTGGAGCGGGCGCCCTTGCAGGAACTGCTCGAAGGGTCGCAGGCGCTGCTGAAGGAGTTGGGCGACTTCGCCGAACAGCACCAGGCCATGCCGCTCGATCCCGGCGCGCACGCGTATCTGGCGGATGCCCTGAAACATGCCGGGCAAGATGGCGCGCAATCCGAAGGTGCGGGACCGTTGATCGCCCAGTATGCCGCCGGCGGCTTCGTCAGCGCCACGCCGGATTCCGCCGTCAGCTACGCCGGCCGCCAGCAGGACATCGTGGCGCAACAGCATCTCCAGGCCGTGGCGGGACAGCGCGTGAACATCCAGGCCGGCAAGGGCATGTCCCTGTTCACGCACGACGGCGGCATGAAGCAAATCGCGCGGAGCGGCCGGCTCGACATCCAGGCGCAGCAGGACGGCATCGGGATCGCGGCGGATCGCGACGTGAAGATCACGGCCAGCCAGGGCGATGTCGTGATTGCGGCGAAGACGAGCATCACGTTGTCGTGCGGCGGCGCGTATATCAAGGTGGCCGACGGCAAGATCGAACTGGGCTGCGCCGGCGATTTCATCGTCAAGGCCGGCACGCACAAATGGGAAGGACCGGGCCGGCAAGACGCGGAACTGCCGTTCTTCCCGGCCGCCGACCATGTCAACTGGCTGAAGCTCGACCTGGACGGCTACCAGGGCACGCCGATGGCGGGCGTGCCCTACACCCTGCATTTCGCGGACGGCCGGCAAAAGAAGGGCACGCTCGATGCCGACGGCATGGCCGAGGAACGCAACCTGCCGGACAGCGTCGCCAAGGTCGTGTATCACAACGACCCGTCGGCCAGGGATGCCGAGCGGCCGGCCGCCGCCGATCTGCTGTCCGGGCTCGATCCGCTCATCGCGAAGGAGCCGGCCATGGGGGACGCGCCCCGCAACCAGGGAGGATGGTGATGGCCACGAGCGACGATACCCTGGACGCGCTGAACGAAATGCACGGTGCGCAGAAGCCGGACGACGTCGGCCTGGGCGAATGGATCTGGGGCGCGTTGCAGGGCGATTTCAATGCCGAGCGCACGACCGCACAGATCGGGTTCGACATGGTGGTGTCCCTGATTCCCGTCGTCGACACCCTGTGCGACCTGCGCGACCTGTGCGCCAACGTGCGCGCCTACCGCAAGGACCCCGGCAACAAGATCACCCTGTTCTTCATCGCGACGACGGTAATCGGCTTTTTCCCGGAAATCGGCACCGTCGTCAAGAGCGCGTTGCGTGTGGTGTGGATCTACCTGAAACCGCTCGTCAAGCATGCCGACGACATCACCAACATCGGCAAGCTGACGGCGGCCGCCCACCGGGCCTGCGAGGCGGCGCTGCCGAAGATCACGGACTATCTGCAGCACAACCGGGTCGTGCAATGGGCGACGAAGGGCAAGCTGCCGGACATGTACCAGTTCCTGGCGAAGACGATCCGCGAAGCGGCCGACAAGCTCAGTCCGGCATTGCTGGGAAGGCTGCTGAACGAGAAACTGGACGACCTGAAGGCGCTGCTGGGAAAGATACGGCATATCGTGCCGGCCCCGATCCGGCAGCCCGTCGACGATCTGTTGAACTGGATCGATACCACGGGACGCGCCATGGGCAGCGCGATCCAGGAGTTTGTCCAGCCGGTGCGCACGGTATTGAAGGTCATTGCCAAGCGACTCGATGACCATGCATGGCAAGTGCAGACGTATCGGACGAATCGCGGGTGGATTGCGCCGATATCGGAGAGCGGGTCGGCGAAGCTGATTAATGGGAAGCCGCCGAAGTGGGTGAAAAAACTTCCTCCAGCAATGGCGCATCCGCCTACGCAAATGTCGGATCTTGAGATAGAAGCGTTGAATAGAGGGCATCCCGACCATCCACCGTTGAAGAAAGGGATAGTTGAAACTTTTTCGGAGAAGAATCCAATACGTGCCGATGTAATTAGAGGGCCAGCTAAACTCTATCGCATCGTTGATCCATCCAACGAGGGCGCCGGTATATTCTGGATCGCCGAATCCGAATTCAAGGCGATCAGGAGTCGAGATGAATGGCGCAGTAGATTCGCGGTGAAGCCAGAATGGAACCAGAATGGCTGGGCTGTGGAATACGAAATAAAGGCGGGCGAGGTCTTGCCGGTTTGGCGTGGCCCCGCCGCGAGCCAGAAACTTGTTGGGACCAATCATTATCTGGAAGGTGGAAGCGAACAAATCGTGTTTTTTCCCGGCAGTCGCGATGAAATGGTGCAGGCAATGCCAAGAATAGATCATAAAACTGGTCAGGTCATGATGGATGGAGGAGACCTGGATCGCAGGATAGAGTATGCCGATTTAGCAGGAGAAATAGTTCCTGTTAAATTACGTGCAAATATAACTGACCGGCATATCAACGGGCCTTTTGAAACCGGTTGGGGAGCTTCCGACTATACCCGAGAAGAAGCGAGGCGTATTTTGTTGACTGTTCCTGTGTCACCATAGGGTAAATATTGATCCTAAAAAGAGGAGGAATCATGAGGGACGTAAATCTTGAGGCGGCGATCTGGAATCTTTTCTCTTCTATCGAATTTTTTGAGGCCACTTCAATAGAGTGCCAAAATATAATGGACTGGTTTGGTGCGCTTGCTGTTTCAAGAGGTGTTCCCGATTTTGGGAGAAATAACCAGATATATGATAAATTTAAAGAGCGTGCTCGGGACTTTTCGCGTGGAGCGGAATTGGCTACACTCGGCGACTATAAATTCATATGGGAAATTTCCGATTGTGTTAGAGGCGACGTGCGGGGTATGCTGGATCAGCCCTTGCATAGCTGGATGAGTAAGGCCGAGTATGAAGAATTCACTGGTCCCAGGATCAGTAAATTGCTGTCGTTTTCCTCTCATATAAAACATGTGTTGAACAATGCAATTGTGGGTGCGGACAGTTTCTTCGATCCAGATCCGGAGTGGCAAGAAGGAAGAAATTACGACGGAGGCTTTCCGGACGAGCAGATCGTCAAATGGTACAAGTCCGAATTGGACTGGTACAAGGGACAGTCGCGCTGCAATCTATCAGATCCGCTGCCTGAATACGCGATCGACAAGTCGGTCCCCTGCAAGACCGGAGACGAAGTACCATGGACCGGCGTCTGGTATCCCGCCACCGGTCTGGAGCGACATAGCCTGACCTTCGCCATCAAGGGGCTGCGCATGCAACCGGTGTATCGCGTCATCAAGACGTCGGAAGAACTCCGGGTCAGCCCTTACCAGACGCCACCTCCGCAAACACTCGCCGTCGCCACCATCTGGCATCCCCTCATCCCCACCGTCCGCCCAATCGTGCCGAACGAAGACCTGTACGCAAAAGCCGGCCAGCCCTGCCCGAAGGCGGGTATCTGGCAACCGATGGAACCGGGCGCGCCGAAACGCAGCTATGCACTCGGCGAAACGATGGCCGACCTCAAATCCGCCTACGGCATCACCGTATGGCGCTGGATGGCCGATCGATAAACGAGCGCGACCTGCCGGAGAACAGCATGAAAAACGTGATCCGACTCGGCGACGCCACCAGCCACGGCGGCAAGGTGCTGGCCGCTTCGGCCACCGCATCCGTCCACGGCGTCGCGGTGGCGCGCAAGGGCGACCCCTGCAGCTGCCCGGTCCACGGGCATTCCCCCTGCGTGATCGCGGAAGGCGATCCGATGGTACTGGACGGCGGCATGCCGGTGGCCTTCCATGGCCACAAGACGTCGTGCGGCGCGACGCTCATCGCCACCGCACCGGCCTCGGGAAAAGCGTAGGCCCAAAAAGAAAGCCCGCGGAGCGAACTCCGCGGGCTTTACTGTCCTACTCGGTCAGCGTGGCTGCGCCGGCAATTACATCATGCCGTCCATGCCCATGCCGCCCATGCCACCCATGCCGCCCATGCCGCCGGCAGCCGGCTTGTCTTCGACGATCTCGGAGACCATGCAGTCGGTGGTCAGCATCAGGCCGGCGATCGACGCTGCGTTCTGCA